>NZ_BAAAVI010000002.1:0-53837 GCF_039534445.1 Streptosporangium fragile
CGCTGCTCGTGGCGGGGGCGTCCGCGGCCGCCGGGGCGGGCACGGGGGCGGGCACGGAGCCCACCGCCGGCGCGGGGCCCGCACCGGGGGCCACGCTCACCCGGGCCCCGGGGGCCGGTGCCCGCAGGTCGATCGGCATGGTCGGCGCCGGCGACGTGCCGTTCACGAGGGAGGCCAGGTGCACCTGCAGGTCCTGCGCGGACATGCGCTTCGCCGGGTCCTTGCGGAGCAGGCCGAAGATCACTGGGCCGAGCGCGCCGGCGAACCGCACCGGGGGCGGGTCCTCATGCGTGACGGCGCTGAGCGTCGCCAGCGGGTGGGCCCGCTCGAAGGGGGAGCGGCCCTCGACCGCCATGTAGAGCGTCACGCCCAGCGACCACAGGTCGGAGGCGAACTGCGCGGGCCCGCCCTTGGCCCGCTCCGGCGCGATGAACGCCGGGGTGCCGATGAGCGCACCGGTCCTGGTGACCGAGGCGTCGCCCTCCAGCACGGCGATGCCGAAGTCGGTGAGCACGGCCCGCCCGTCCCTGGCGAGCAGCACGTTGTCCGGCTTCACGTCCCGGTGCAGCACGCCGACCCGGTGCGCGGCGAGCAGCGCGCCGAGCACCTCCAGCCCGATCCGCGCCACCCGCGCCGGTGGCAGCGGCCCCTCTTCCCGGATCACGGCGCCGAGCGTGCGGGACTCGACCAGTTGCATGACGATCCAGGGGCGCCCGCGCTCCTCGACGACGTCGTAGACCGTGGCGACCCCCGGGTGCCCGACCCGCCCGGCGGCGCGCGCCTCCCTGAGCGTCCGGAGGGTGAAGACCTCGCGCTCCGGACCGGTCAGGTCCGGGGACGGGATGACCTCCTTGACCGCCACGTCCCGTCCCAGCACCTCGTCGCGCGCCCGCCAGACCGTTCCCATGCCTCCCCGGCCGATGCGGTCCAGCAGGCGGTAGCGGGCTCCGATCATCCCCTGAGAATCGGTCATGGGCTGCCGAGTACCCAGGATCCGCGCGGGCATTCGGACAGATTACGCAGACCGCCGTAATTGATCACGTTCAGCCATGAACTCATCCACGAATCGGGTGCTGTGCGCACCGGCGGCGAACTCCGGCCGGGCCAGCAGATCACGCAGCAGCGGGATCGTGGTGGCCACGCCCGGCCCCGCCACGGCGAACTCGGCGAGCGCACGGTCGGCCCTGGCGACGGCCTCCTCCCGGGTGGGCGCCCAGACGACCAGTTTCGCGATCATCGAATCGTAGTCCGGTGGTATCACGTCGCCCTGGGCGAACCCGGAGTCCACCCGCACACCGGGTCCGCCGGGCGGGCGGAAGACCGTCAGGCGGCCGGGGGCGGGACGGAACCCCGCGTCGGGGTCCTCGGCGTTCACCCGGCACTCGATGGCCGCGCCGGTGGAGCGGATCTGCTCCTGGGTGAACGGCAGGCGCTCGCCCATGGCCACGCGGATCTGCTCCCGGACCAGATCGACGCCGGTGAGCATCTCGGTCACCGGGTGCTCGACCTGGATGCGGGCGTTGATCTCCATGAAGGTCGCCTCCCCGGCCGGGTCGACCAGGAACTCCATCGTTCCCGCGCCGGTGTAGCCGACGTGCCGCGCGCCCGCCACGGCGTACTCGCCGAGACGTCTGCGCACCTCCGCGGAGAGCGCGGGGGAGGGAGCCTCCTCGACGAGCTTCTGGTTGCGCCGCTGCAGCGAGCAGTCCCGTTCTCCCAGGTGCACGACGGTCCCCGCGGAGTCCCCCAGCAGTTGCACCTCCACGTGGCGGGCCACGGGCACGAACCGCTCCAGGTAGACGTCGCCGTTGCCGAACATGCGGCGGGCGGACGCGGTGGTGCGCCGGTAGACCTCGCGCAGCTCCGCCCGGTCGCGTGCCACCTCGATGCCCCGCCCGCCGCCGCCGGCGGCGGCCTTCACGATGACCGGGTAGCCGATCTCGGCGGCGATCCGCTCGGCCTCGGCGGCCGAGGGGACGGCGCCGTCGCTGCCGGGCAGGACGGGCAGCCCGGCCTCGGCCATCAGGGAGCGCACCCGCGCCTTGTCGCCGACGCACTCCATGACCTCCGGGCGGGGGCCGATGAAGGTGATTCCGTGGTCCGCGCAGATCCTGGCGAAGTCGGCGTCCTCCGACAGGAAACCGTAACCGGGATGGATCGCCTCCGCCCCGGTCTGCAGGGCCGCCTCGATGACGGCGGGCACGTAGAGATAGCTGCGCCGAGCCGGAGCCGGGCCGATGTGGACGGCGTCGTCGGCGTAGGCCACGAAGCGGGCGTCCCGGTCGGCGGTGGAGTACACCGCGACGGTCCGGATGCCCATCTCGCGGCAGGTCCTGGCCACGCGCAGCGCGATCTCGCCCCGGTTGGCGATGAGTATCCTGCCGAAGCTCATGCGGCGTCCGTCCGTATCCGTACCAGAACCTGCCCGTACTCCACCGGCTCGCCGTTCCCGGCGATCACCTCGACGACCTCGCCCGCCCGTTCGGCGGTCACCGGGTTCATCAGTTTCATGGCCTCGACGATGCCGATCGTCTGCCCGGCGTCCACCCGGTCGCCCGGCTGCACGAACGGCGGGGCTCCCGGCTCGGGGGCGACGTAGAAGGTGCCCACCAGGGGAGCGGTCACCGCGTATGACGCCGGGTGCTCCCACGCCGCCGCGGACGGCCCGGGCTCCGCCGGCCCGGGATCGGGCGGTACGGCCCGTCCGGCCTGCGCCTCGGCGGGGGGCCGCGGGACCGGCACGGAGGGCTGGGGGGGAGCCCAGGTCACCTCCAGGGAGCACTCTCCCAGGCGCAGGGAGATGCCCGCGACCGGGCCGGGGATGGTCTTGACGAGGTTGCCTGCCTCCTCGCGCAGCAGCCTTATCGTCGCGTGCGCGTCCTCGGCGGGACTCTGCCTCTCGGTGATCCGCTCACTCACTGTCGACCACTCCCAGTCCGCGGAACCTCTCGTAGCGGTGTTTGCGCAACTCGTCGCCGCTGAGCCCGGACAGCTCGCGCAGCGACTCCAGCACGGCGGCCCTGAGCAGCTCCATCGCCGCCCGGGGGTCCTCCTGCGCGCCGCCGCGGGGTTCGGGCACGACGCCGTCGACGACGCCGAGCCGCAGCAGCTCCGGCGCGGTGATCCGCAGGGACTCCGCCAGCGCGGGACCGTGTGACGGATCGCCGTACAGGATCGTCGAGCAGCTCTCCGGACTGATCACCGAGTAGACGGCGTGGCGCAGCATCAGCACCCGGTTGGCCACCGCCAGGGCCAGCGCGCCACCGCTGCCGCCCTCGCCGACCACGGTGGCGACCACCGGGACCGACAGTTCCGACATCCCGGCCAGGCACTCGGCGATCGCCCAGGACTGCCCGCGTTCCTCGGCGCCGACGCCCGGAGCCGCGCCCTGGGTGTCGACGAGGGTCACCACCGGCAGGCCGAGCCGGTCGGCCAGCCGCATCAGCCGCAGCGCCTTGCGGTAGCCCTCGGGATGGGCGAGACCGAAGTTCCTGGCGACGAGCTCCTTGGTGTCGTGGCCCTTCTGATGGCCGATGATCATTACGGGCATCCCGCCCAGCAGGCCGGTACCGCCGACGATCGCCGGGTCGTCACCGTGCGTGCGGTCCCCGTGGAGCTCCACGAAATCCGAGCACAGGTGCCAGATGTAGTCCAGGGCGGTCGGGCGCCGGGTGTCGCGGGCCAGCCGGACGGTCTCCTGGGCGGTCGGCCCGCCGGACAGCTCGCCCGGATCGCGGATCACCACCGCGGGCCCGCCCGGGACCGGCGGCCCCGGAACGCGCCCGCCGCCGGCCGGGCCGGTCGTGGCACCGGTCATGGCCAGGAGCCGGGCGAGCAGGGGGCGCAGGCCGTCGCGGGGTTCGACCCGGTCGAGCATGCCACGGGCGGCGAGATACTCGGCGCTCTGGAATCCCGGGGGGAGCTTCTCCCGGGTCGCCGAGGCGATGACGCGCGGCCCGGCGAAGCCGACGAGCGCGCCGCGCTCGGCGATCAGCACGTCCCCGAGGGTGGCGAAGGAGGCGGTCACCCCGCCGAAGGTGGGGTCGGTCAGCACGCAGACGCTGAACACGCCCGCCCGGCGCAGCCGCCGCATCGCCTGGGCGGTCTTGCCCATCTGCATCAGCGACAGGCCGCCCTCCTGCATGCGTGCGCCACCGGAGGCGATGGCCAGGACCAGCGGGACACGCTCGCGCAGCGCCTGCTCGCAGGCGCGGGTGACGGCCTCGCCGACCGCCGAACCCATGCTGCCGCCGAGGAAGGAGAAGTCCATGACGGCGACGATCACGCGGTGGCCGCCGACCGTGGCGGTGCCGTGGAGGACGGCGTCGTCGAGGCCGGTGCGCGCGCGTGCCCGTGCCAGGCGCTCGGCATAGGGCAGGGAGTCGGCGAAGCCCAGCGGGTCGCCGCCGCGCACCTGCGGGACGGCGGCGCGGAAGGAGCCGTCGTCCACCAGGGTGCGCAGCCGCTCGCCGGCGTTCAGCCGGTGATGGTGGCCGCACTCGGGGCAGACACGCTGCGCGCGGGCCAGGCGGGGGACGTACACGATGGCCGAGCAGCCCGGGCAGCGGCTCCACTCGCCGGTCGCGGTGGCCGGTGCCGGAGGGGAGATCGTCACAGGACACGCTCCCCGGGGGTCCAGTGGTAGAACCGCTGGGCCATCGCGTCGGCGGGGCTGCGCCAGGTGTCCGGGTCGTACGGCGTGACGTACGGGGCGAGCTCCCGGCTCAGCCGCCGGAAGTCCTCCCGCTCGCGGGCGACGGCCATCGCCTCGGTGGCGGAGCCCTCGAACTCCACGTGATGGACGTAGAGGTCCCGGTAGCGGAACAGGTCGCGGCGCGTCACCCCGAGCACGCGGGGAAGCTCGCCGGCGTCGGACTCCCCGAAGAGACGGGAGACCTCGCCGGAACCGCCGGGGCTGAGGCGGGCGACGATCAGGATCTGGTCGGGCACGGGCACTCCTCGGGGTCGAGCGGTCGGTCCGTCTCACCGTAGGAACCCGGTCCGGCCGGTGTCGCCCGCCGCCGGCGTGAATCCGCGGCTCCTCCGGGAAGGGGATGACCTCCTTCCCGGAGGGGGCCGGGTCAGCCCCGGGGAGTGGAGGCGACCAGTCCGTTCTCGTACGCGAAGATCACGATCTGGACCCGGTCGCGCACCCCGAGCTTCTGGTAGAGGTGCTGGACGTGCGATTTGACCGTGCTGTCGCCGAGCACGAGCGCGCGCGCGATCTCGTCGTTGCTGTAACCCCGTACGAGCAGGCGGAACACCTCGCGCTCCCGCTCGGTGAGCTGGTCCAGCGCGGGGGTGGGCGCGGCCGAGAGCACCGGGCGCCGGGCGAACTCGTCGATGAGTTTGCGCGTCACCGAGGGCGACAGCAGGGCGTCGCCCTCGGCGACCTCGCGCACGGCGTCCACCAGGCGGTCGGTGGGGGTGTGCTTGAGGATGAAACCGCTGGCCCCGCTGCGCAGCGCCTCGAAGACATGCTCGTCCTGGTCGTAGATGGTCAGGATGACGACCTTCGCGGGGTAGCCGGCGCCCAGCCGGCAGATCTCCCTGGTGGCGGTGATGCCGTCCATGCGCGGCATGTTGATGTCCATCAGCACGACGTCGGGGCGGAGCGTCTTGACCGCCTGCACCGCCTGTATCCCGTTCCTGGCCTCCCCGGCCACGACGATGTCCGGCACTCCGTCGAAGGTGGCGTGCAGACCGCTGCGGATCAGTGGCTGGTCGTCGACGATCAGGACGCGGATCTTCCGCATGGCTCGTCCTCTCTGAAGACGGGAAGGGTCACGGGAATGACGGCCCGGGTGACGAACCCACCCCCGGCCAGCGGTTCCGACTCCAGGTGGCCGCCCTGCTCCGCGACGCGCTCGGACAGGCCCGGCAACCCCGTCCCGCCCTGCCTGCCGGGGAAGGGCGCCGGCACGGCCACGGTCATCACGCCGGACGAACGCGTCTCGTTGACCACCGAGACACTCAGCTCGTCGCCGAAGCAGACTTCCAGGTGGACCGGTCCGGTGTTGTGCTTGAGCGCGTTCGTCAGGGCCTCCTGGGCGACGCGGAACGCCGTCCGGGCGATCTCGGGCGGGACCTGGTGTTCGGCGGCGATGTTGCGCAGCCGCAGCACCAGGTCGGGAAGGGGAAGGCGCCCGGCGAGCTCGGTCAGCTTGGCCGAGAGCGGTACGCCGTCGTCGCGCTGCGGCTCCTCCCACCGGGGGAGTTCGGGCCGGCCCCGCGGGGGAGACGACTCGTGCCGCAGGGTGGCCAGGGTTTCTCGCAGGTCGGCCAGGGTCGCCTGGGCCGTCTCCTCGATGATCTCGGCCACGTGGTGCGCCGTCGCCGGGGAGTCGGGCAGCCGCCGGGCCTGGAGGGCGATGACGGTCAGGCCGTGGCCCACGCCGTCGTGCAGGTTGCGGGCGATCCTGCGCCGTTCGCGGAGCACCGCGGCGATCTCGCTCCTGACCAGCCTGGTCCGGATGCGGCGGCGGGTGCCGAGCGCGAACGACACGGTGGACAGGGTCGCCGCCACCGCGGAGCACAGCAGGTCGGTCCAGCCCAGCTCGGAGACGAGATAGCCGAAGAAGGCGCTCACCGGACCCACCCCGTCAGGGACCGCTGAGACCGGCTAATCGAGAAACGTGAGAGGTGCTTACCTTTTTGGGTTATTTTGCCCCGTAGTTCCCCCATGAAAGATAATCGTAGTCAGAAAAGGTGGCTATATCAAGAAAATTATATGGGGCGTCACAGGTTTCATTAAGGTGTCATTCTTTGGCCGGGCGGAGCGCCCGCCGACCCCGGGGGCCTCCCTCCATGCGGGGAGTCAGGGAATCCGACATCTTCGTGTCAGCCAGTACAGCGCGGATGTGCGCCGGTCAAGCGATCTATGGGTTTTCACAGGGAAAGCTAAGGGGTCCCTAAGGCGTGCGGCCGGAATCGCATTATCCATGGCGGGCCGATATCTGCGCGGAATGTTTTTGAATCATGACATACGAAATTCATTTAATAGGGTTTTCAATCAAAAAATAGAGCAAATGGTTGCTTGGTGCGGTGGGTGTTTCCCGGTGTTTCCCGGTGTTTCCCGGTGTTCTCCAGTACGGGGTCCGGCGGGCGCGGCTCCTCCGCTGAGGAACCGCCGGCCCCCACCGGCGGCGGAGACGGCCCCACCGCCGGGGGAGCGGCAGATTCGGCCGCGTGGCGGAAGACAGCCCGGTCCTTCGCGAACAGGCTGATCCCAGCAGGCGGCGGACGGCCGCCCCGGACCGAAGGGAGTCCGATGCAGCGCTACGCGATCACCTTCCAGATCAAGCCCGGCACGGAGACGGCGGTGAGGGAACTGCTGTCGAGCTACGCGCCCCCCGAGTGGGAGACCCCCGACGGGACGCGGCTGCTGAGCACGTCGATCTTCATGAAGGGCACCACGGTCATCCGCGTCATCGAGATCGACGGCAGCCTGCCGAGCGTGATGGCGCACCTGTCCGGGCAGCCGAGCATCCGGAAACTGGAACGCGAGCTGGACGCCTACCTCACGGTCCCGCGTGACATGAGCGACCCGGAGGGCGCACGGGCCTTCTTCCTGTCGGCGCTGATGGACCACGTGACCACCCGCGTCGCGGAGCCGGTCCAATGAGCGCCCCCGTCTTCCTGATCACCGGAGCCACCGGCCGGCTCGCCGAACCCGTGATCGGACTGCTCGGCGGCCGGGGCGACCGGCTGCTGCTCACCGGCCGCGACAAGGGCCGCCTCGCCGAGCTGGAACGGCGGCACGGCGCCGCCGGGCGGATCGAGGCACTGGTCACGGACGTCTCCGACCCCGAGGGAGCCCGGCTGGCCGCCGAGGAGGCGGTCAGGCGCTTCGGCCGGCTCGACGGGCTCGTCCACCTGGTCGGCGGCTTCCGGGCCGGACCGCTGTTCCTGATGGACACCGGGGCCTACGAGCAGATGCTGCGCGACAACTTCCTGTCGGCCGTCACCGCCACCCAGGCGGTCCTGCCGCACCTGACCGAAGGCGCGCGGCTGGTCTACTTCAGCACCCCGCTCGCCGACGAGCCGCTGCCCGCGCTGTCGGCCTACGCCGCCGCGAAGGCGGCCCTGGTCGCCTGGGTCCGCTCCATCGCGCACGAGGTGAAGCGGAGCGGCATCCACGCCAACACGGTCGTCATGACCATGGCGGACACGCCGGACAAGCGCCGGGAACGCCCGCAGATGAACTTCGACCACACCGTCACCCCGGAACTGGTCGCCAGGGTCGTGGGGTTCCTGACCAGCGAGGCCGCGGACGGCCTGTACGGCAGTTGCGTGCCGGTGCTGGGCCGGTTCGAGTTCACGTCCGAGCTCGGCGGGCCCCCGCCCGGTGTGGGAGGCCCCCGATGAGGGCACGGATCGTCTTCCTGATCAGGGTGCCCGCCGAGCGGCGGGAAGACTTCCTGGCGGCCTACGAGAAGATCCGGTACCAGGTGTCCGGAGGCGTCCCCGGGCACCTGAAGGACCAGGTCTGCCAGTCGGCCACCGACCCCGAGCAGTGGCTGATCACCAGCGAGTGGCGCCGACTGGCCGACTTCCTCGCGTGGGAGGCGACCGAGGAGCATCGCGAACTCGTCAGGCCGATGCGCGAGTGCGTGACCGAGGCCCGCTCGCTGCGCTTCCTGATCCACCGGGAGACGGAGGCGGAGAGGGGGCGGGGAACGGAGGCGGAGACGGTCGCGGCCGGCGCCCGCGCGCGGAGGCCCGGGTGAGGGTGATCGTCGTCGGGGGCGGCATCGGCGGGTTGAGCGCGGCGCTGGCGCTGCGGGCCGCGGGGGCCGAGGTCACCGTGTACGAGCGCGCCCCCGGGCCGCACGCCGCCCAGGCCGGACACGGGCTGGTGCTCTGGCACAACGCCGTGCTGGCACTGCGCGCGCTCGGGCTGGAGCCCGAGGTCCGGAAGATCGGTCACGAGCTCCACCGGCACCTGTTCCGGGACATGCGCGGCCGCCGGATCGCGGAGTGGTCCATGGCGCGCATGGCGGGGCGGTTCGACGCGCCGGTCTACAGCGTCAGCCGCCCCGCGCTGCACGCCCTCCTCGCCGGCCGGGTGGGGGACGACCTGGTACTCGACTCCCGGTGCACCGGCTTCACCGCGACCGGCGACGGGGTCGTCGTCCGGTTCGCCGGGGGCCGCGAGGAACGGGCGGACCTGCTCGTCGGGGCGGACGGGCTGCGCTCGACCGTGCGGGCCGCGCTGCTCCCCGGGGACCCGCCGCCCCGCTACGCCGGGTTCACCGCCTTCCAGGGGGTGATCCGGCTGCCGGGCTCCGGGGTACCGGAGCACACCTTCCTCAGCACCTGGGGCCGGGGCCGGTGGTTCGTCTGCTACCGGCTCGCCGACGACCACGTCTACTGGGACGGGGTGCTCGGCGACCGGGTCGCCCCGCGGCTCGGCGCGACCCCTCTCGGCCTGCTGGCCGCGGAGTTCGGCGGCTGGCCCGACCCGGTTCCCGATCTCATCGCGGCCACCGGGGCGGACGACGTCACCCCGGTGCACGTCTTCGACCGCCCCCCGCTGCGGCGCTGGGGCCACGGCCCGGTGACGCTGCTGGGGGACGCGGCCCACCCCATGACGTTCAACCTCGGCCAGGGCGCGGGGCAGGCGATCGAGGACGCCCTCGTGCTGGGCGAGGAACTCGCCGGCGGCGACGTGCCGGCGGCCCTGACCGCCTACGAGGCCCGGCGGGTGACCCGCACCGCCCGGATGGTCCGGCGGTCACGGGCCAACGGCGAGCTCACCCGCTGGCGGCACCCGATCGCCTGCGCGGCGCGTGACGCGTTCATGCGCCTGACCTTCGACCGGCTGGTCTACCGCAAGACCTACCAGCTCACCATGGCCATCGATTTCGCCCGTGAAACCGGTGAGAGGAGTGAGACGTGACCAGAGCCACGGGAGGCCCCGGCCTCCCCACCGGCGTGAGCCGTACCGCGGTGGTGATCGCCCAGGCCCGGGAGGCCGAGAGCGCACGGCCCGACCGGCTCTTCGACGACCCGCTGGCGGGTCCGCTCGCCGACGCCGCCGGGCGGATCACCGGGATCAGCGAGGCGGGCCGCCGGGCCGGCGAGCACTTCGTCCTGCGCACCCGCTTCTTCGACGACCGGCTGCGCGAGGCCGCCGGGGCCGGCCTGCGGCAGGTGGTCCTGCTCGCCGCGGGCCTGGACACCCGGGCGTTCCGGCTGGAGTGGCCCGAGGGCACCCGCCTGTTCGAGGTCGACCTGCCGGACCTGATCTCCTTCAAGGAGAAGGCACTGGCCGACCAGGGCGCCCGGGCCGCCTGCGACCGCGTGGCCGTCCCCGCCGACCTGCGCGAGGACTGGCCGTCGGCGCTGCTGGCCGCGGGACTCGACCCGGGCGAGCCGATCGCCTGGCTGATCGAGGGCGTCCTGATGTACCTCACGCCCGAGGACGGCGGGCGCATCCTCAGCCGGGTCTCCGAACTGTCGCCCCCCGGAAGCAGGCTCGCCGTCGAGCACGTCAACCGGGCCTACGTCGAGCTGCCGCAACTGCGGCCCGCCATGAACAAGCTCGCCTCCACCCGGGCCGCCTGGCGGTCCGTCGTGGAGGACCCGGTGGCCTGGCTCGCCGGGTACGGCTGGCGGGCCGGGGTGACCCACCAGGCCGAGCTCGCCCGGGGACTGGGCCGTCCCGTCCCCGCCATGGCGGACCCGCAGGCGGTCGGCTCGGCCCGGATCTGGCTGGTCGACGCCCGCCGGGACACCGGCCGACCGGCGCCCGCCGAGACCTCCCGGCCGGCGCGCATCGAGACACCGACCGACGACAGGAGCCGATGACGATGGCATTCACCGACGAGACCGTGCGCGAACTGCTGCTCTCCGTGGGCCTGGACCCCGCGGCCGGAGACGACGTCCTGGAGCGCAGCTTCGCCGAACTGGACCTCGACTCGCTGGCCCGGGTGGAGATCGCCACCCGCATCCAGGACCGGTTCGGCGTGGACGTGGAGGAGCGGCTGACGGCCGACGCCACGCCGTCCCTGATGAAGAAGCTCGTGACCGAGCGGCTGCCGGCGACCGGCGCCTGAGGAGGCGAACGCACACCATGATCGGACACACCGACAACACGATCGAGATCGACGCGCCCATCGGATTCGTCTGGGACCAGACGAACGACGTCCGGGCCTGGCCGGAGCTGTTCTCCGAGTACGCCAAGGTGGAGGTCCTCACCGAGTCGGACGACTCGGTGACCTTCCGGCTCACCATGCACCCCGACGAGCAGGACCGCGTCTGGTCCTGGGTGTCGGAGCGCACCTGGGACCGCGACACCTGGACGGTCCGGGCCCGCCGGGTGGAGACCGGGCCGTTCGAGTTCATGAACATCACCTGGGTCTACGAGGAGCTCGGGCCCGACCGCACCCGCATGCGCTGGGTGCAGGACTTCCACATGAAGCCCGGCGCCCCGGTCGACACCCCCGGGATGACCGACCGGATCAACGCCAACTCCGCGATCCAGATGTCACTGATCAAGGAGAAGGTGGAGCGGCGCCGCCGCCGCGCCGTGGGCTTCCACGACGTGCCGTCCAACACCAGGCGCGGCGGTGACCTGCGCACCCTGGTCTCCCCGGCGACCTGCGGTTCCTCGTCGGGCTTCTGCGGAGCCGTGCGGCTGGCGCCCGGCGAGGGCGTCTCGGAGCACTACCACCCCTACTCCGAGGAGTACCTGTTCGTCGCGACCGGGACGCTCAGGGTGGACCTCGACGGGGAGCCCCTCACCGTCGGCGCCGAGCACGCGCTGCTGATCCCCCGCAACGTCAGGCACCGCCTCACCAACATCGGCGGGGACGACGCGCTGGCGGTCTTCCAGCTCAGCCCGCTCGCCCCGCGGCCCGAACTCGGGCACGTGGACACCGAGCCCTACCCGGAGAAGGTGGGCACGTGAGACGCGTCGTCGTCACCGGCATCGGAGTGATCGCCCCGGGCGGGGTGGGTCGCGAGGAGTTCTGGAACCGGATCGTGGACGGCAAACCGGCCGTCCGCCGGATCACCGCCTTCGACCCCTCCCCGTTCCGCTCCCAGATCGCGGCCGAGGTCGATTTCGACCCGGCCGCCCACGGGCTCACCCCGCGCGAGGTCCGGCGCATGGACCGCTTCACGCAGCTGGCCGTCGCCTGTGCCGACGAGGCCCTGGCCGACTCCGGCCTGGACCTCGGCGCGGCCGACCCCGAGCGGGCCGGGGTCAGCCTCGGCTCGGCGGTGGGGGCCACCATCACCCTGGAGGAGGAGTACGTGGTCGCCAGCGACCGCGGCAGGGACTGGGCGGTGGACCACCGCCATCTCAAGCCCTTCCTCTACCAGGCGCTGGTGCCCTCCAGCGCGGCAGCTGAGCTGGCGGTCCGGTTCGGCGTCAACGGCCCGGCCGCCGTCGTCTCGACGGGCTGCACCTCCGGCATCGACGCGATCGGCCGGGCCTACCGGCTCATCCAGGACGGCGAGGCGGACATGATGATCGCGGGGGCGTCGGACGCGCCGATCTCCCCGATCACCGTGGCGTGCTTCGACGCCATCCGCGCGACCAGCCCGAGCAACGACGAGCCCGAGACGGCCTCGCGGCCCTTCGACGCGGGCCGCAAGGGCTTCGTCCTCGGCGAGGGCGCGGCGGTGCTGGTGGTGGAGGAGCTGGAGCACGCCCGCAGGCGCGGCGCCCGCGTCTACTGCGAGGTCACCGGCTACGCCGCGCGGGCCAACGGCTTCCACATGACCGGGCTGCGGCCCGACGGGTTCGAGCTGGGCGAGGCCATCGGCCGCGCGCTGGAGGAGGCCGCGCTCAACCCCCAGGACATCGGGTACATCAGCGCCCACGGGTCGGGGACCAAACAGAACGACCGGCACGAGACGGCCGCCTACAAACGGAGTCTGGGCGACCACGCCCACCGGGTGCCGATCAGCTCGATCAAGTCGGTGATCGGCCACTCGCTCGGCGCGATCGGCTCGATCGAGATGGCGGCCTGCGCCATGGTCCTGCAGCGGGGCGTGGTCCCGCCCACGGCCAACCTGACCGTCCCCGACCCCGACTGCGACCTGGACTACACGCCCCTGGTCGCACGCGAGGTGACCGCCGGGCACGCGCTCTCGGCGGGCAGCGGCTTCGGCGGGTTCCAGTCCGCGATGATCTTCTCCGCGCTCGGGGCGGACCGATGAGCGACCGCAGAGCAGTGATCACCGGGATCGGCGTGGTCGCCCCGACGGGGATCGGCGTGGTCGAGCACTGGGCGGGATCCCTGTCCGGGCGGGGCCGGATCGGCCCGGTGACGTCGTTCGACGCCACCGGGGCGCCGATCAGGCTGGCGGGGGAGGTCACCGGCTTCGACGAGCACGAGTTCGTGGACAGCAAACTGCTGGTGCAGACCGACCGGTGGACCTGGTTCGCCCTCGCCGCCACCCGGCTCGCCCTGGCCGACGCCGCGCTGGACCCCGCCAGGGAGGACCCGTTCGACCTGTCGGTGGTGACCGCCGGCGCCTCCGGCGGGAACGCGTTCGGGCAGCGGGAGATCCAGGCGCTGTGGAGCAAGGGCCCCCGGGCGGTGAGCGCCTACCAGTCCATCGGCTGGTTCTACGCCGCGAGCAGCGGCCAGCTGTCCATCAAGCACCAGCTCAAGGGCGCCTGCGGGGTGCTGGTGGCGGACGCCGCCGGGGCGATCGACGCGCTGGCCGAGGCGAGCCGGTTGGTCCGCCGGGGCACCGAGGTCGTCGTGACCGGGGGCACCGAGGCACCGCTCTCGCCGTACGCGCTGGCGTGCCAGGCCGCTGAGGCGACGGTCAGCCGCGAGACCGACCCGGACCGGGCCTACCGGCCCTTCGCCCCCGACGCGGGCGGTTACGTCCCCGGTGAGGGGGGTGCGATCCTCATCGTGGAGGACCGGCACAGCGCCCTCGGCCGGTGTGCTCCGACGGTCTACGCCGAGATCGCCGGGACCGCCTCCACCCACGACGCCCACCACGTGACCGACCCGGCGCCCGGCCACCGCCAGTACGCCCGGGCCATGCGCGAGGCGATCGCCCGCGCCGGGCTCGGCCCGGACGACATCGGCGTGGTCTTCGCCGACGGCGCCGGAGACCCGGTCCGGGACGCCCAGGAGGTGGCGGCGCTGCGGGAGGTGTTCGGGGGCCGCCCGGTGCCGGTGACGGTGCCCAAGACGATGACCGGCCGCCTGTGCTCCGGCGGCGCGGCCCTCGACCTCGCGTGGGCGGCCCTGTCCCTGACCGGCGGGGTGATCCCGCCGACCGTCAACACCGTCGCCCCCCGGGGCATGGACCTGGTCACCGAGCCCAGGGCCGTGGCCGGGCTCTCGGCCGCCCTGGTCGTGGCCCGCGGCTCCGGCGGTTTCAACTCCGCGGCGGTGCTGACCGCCGTCTGACGGATCCCGGAAACACACGGATCCCGGAAACACACGAGAAGGCCACCGCCTCCCGGGGAGGCGGTGGCCTTCGCACTGCCGGGCGGACCCTAGACCGGTTCGGGCACCCGGACGGGGTCGGGGTCGTCCCTCCTCAGCGGCGAGGGCTCGACCCGCAGGAGCCGCGCGGCCCAGGCCGGCAGCCACCAGTTCCACCGGCCCATCATCGCGACCACGGCCGGGACCAGGACGCCCCGGATGAGGGTGGCGTCCAGGAAGATGCCCAGGGCGAGGCCGCTGGCGAACACCTTCACGTCCAGTTCCGGGGTCATGGCCAGCGCCGCGAAGGAGATGAACAGGATCAGCGCCGCCGAGGTGACCAGCCGCCCGGTACGGCCCACGCCCTCGATCACCGCGTGGTCGGTGTTGCCGGACCTGTCGTACTCCTCGCGCATCCTGGCCAGGATGAACACCTCGTAGTCCATGCTCAGGCCGTACAGGAAGGCGAAGATGGTGAGCGGCACGAACTCGCCGATCGAGCCGGTCGGCTGGATGTCCAGCAGTTCCCTGGTGCCCCAGCCGAACTGCCACAGCACCACCATCGCGCCGATCACCGCGCCCAGCGAGAGCAGGTTGAGGACGATCGCCTTCAGCGGCAGCAGCAGCGAGCGGAACGCCCGCGCCAGCATGACGAACGTGACCAGGGCGATCAGGCCGAGCATCCAGGGGAACGCCGCGTAGGTGTGCTCCTGGAAGTCCATGCTCTGCGCCGCGTTGCCGCCGACCCGCGCGGTGGCCGGTGCCGCCTCGCGCACCCGGGCGATGGTCGCCTCGCCCGCCGCGGTGCCGTTCTCCGCGGTCGGGAGCACGGTGACGACGGCGGTGCCCTGGCGCCGCCAGGACGGCTCGTCCGGGGCGAGCACGGCGGACACGCCTGCCACGGACCTCAGCCGCTCGGCGGTCCGGTCGGGGTCGCCGGTCACCAGGACGTCGAACGGGGTGATCGAACCGGCCGGGATGCCCGCCCGGTGCAGCGCGGCCAGCCCTTCGTGGCCGGGACCGGTGGTCAGCAGGTTCCTGCTCTCCGGCAGGCCGAGGTTGACGCCCAGGGCGGTCACCGTCAGCGTCACCAGCAGCCCGCCGGTGAGCAGGGCGGCGGGCCAGCGCAGCCGTACCACGCCGCGGGCCCACGCCGACCAGGCCCGCCCGGCCCGCGCCTCGCGCTGGAAGGGCGGCTCGTCCCCGCCTTTGCGGGCGCGCTTGCGGTCGAGCCGCTGCCCCGTCAGGGCGAGCAGCACCGGCAGCACGGTCAGCGTCGTGGTCACGCTCACCGCCGCGATGATCATTCCGGCGAGACCGAGGCTGCGCAGGAACGGCACCGGCAGCACCACCATGGTCACCAGGCCGATCGCGACCGCCACGCCGCTGAACAGCACCGCCCGTCCGGCGCCCGCCATGGCCCGGTGCACGGCCTCGTCGCCGCGGTGCCCGCCCGCCTGCTCCTCCCGCCAGCGGGCCACCAGCAGCAGCGAGTAGTCGACCGCGATGCCCAGGCCCAGCAGGGGCATCGTGGTGAGGGCCACGTCGTGCACGGTCATCACCAGCGTCAGCAGCAGGATCACGATGAACGCCAGGAAGATGGACAGGACCGAGATGAGGATCGGCACGAAGGCCAGCGCCGAGCGGAACACCAGCAGCAGGACGAGCACCGCGGCGACCACGCCGATGCCGATCTTGGTGGGGACGTCCACGCCGCCCGCGTCCACGCTCGGCGCGAGTGTGTCCAGCCCGGTGACGTGAACGCTCGTGCCCGGCGGCAGCGCCGGGGCCATCGCCGCGGTGATGATCGGGCTCTCGTTCGGCGTCTCCCCGAGGCCGCCGCCGGGCGGGCTGCCGTCGGAGTAGGTGCCGGGGAAGACCAGCCCGAACGTGGTCCGGCCGTCGGCGCCGATCAGCCGGGGGTCGCCGGTGCTCGCGTAGGAGACCACGCGGGCCTCGGGCAGCTTGGCGGAGACGGCGGCGAAGGCGCGGCCGACGGCCTCTTTCTGGTCCTCGGCCCGCATTCCCTCAGGAAATACGACGACCGGGACGAACGGCCGCTGATAGCCGCCATTCCCGTAAATCCTGACGATCTCCTGGTTAGCGTCGAAAGCGGGCATTCCCGGGTGGGCGTACACCTCGGAGAGCCGCTGAATCGCGATCGGCGTCGCGCCCATGCCCACCAGGAATCCCAGCACGGCCAGCAGGGCGACCAGCCCCTTGCGTCGCAGTACGAAAACCGAAATTCTCTCCATGCCCTTCAGTGCAGCAAAGCGATCTTCGGTGGCTGTGTGTCCGCTCTTAGAGCGGTATGTGAATCGTTCTTCACAGAGTTTTCTATGGTCTTTTCAAGATCTTCTGAGCGAGACTTGTCGCGTGATCCGCATACTGGTCGTAGATGATGAGCCCTATCTCGCCGATCTCGTCGCAACCGCCCTGCGCTACGAGGGTTTCGAGACGGCGATCGCCGGAACGGGGGCCGCGGCGGTGTCGCTGGCCGAGACCTTCGGCCCCGACCTGATCGTGCTGGACGTGATGCTGCCCGACGTGCTCGGCACGGAGGTCTGCCACCGGATCAGGGCGACGGGGTCGGAGGTGCCGGTGGTCTTCCTCACCGCGCTCGACGCCACCGAGGACAAGATCGGCGGACTGACCGTGGGAGGCGACGACTACGTCACCAAGCCGTTCAGCCTGGAGGAGCTGATCGCCCGGATCCGGGCCGTGCTGCGGCGCACCCAGCGGGCGAGCACGGAGAGCGGCAGGGTGACCTTCGCCGACCTGGTCATCGAGGAGGACGCCTACGAGGTGTGGCGGGGCGGCCGGCGCGTGGACCTCACCCCGACGGAGTTCAAGCTGCTGCGCTTCCTGGCGGCCAACGCGGGCAAGGTCGTCTCCAAACGGCAGATCCTCGACTACGTGTGGGAGTACGACTTCGGCGGCAACGACGGGGTCGTGCAGACCTACATCAGCTACCTGCGCCGCAAGGTCGACGCGTTCCCCCCACCGCTCATCCACACCGTGCCCCGGGTGGGATACGTCCTGCGCCTGCCGAGGGAAGACTGATGTCGCTGCGGACCCGCCTCGTGCTGACCGTCGTGGGCCTGGTCGCCCTGGCACTCGGGGTGGCGGCGGGGGCGACGTTCGGCGCGCTGCAAGACTGGCGCGGGCACGGCAGCGCCCGGCTGCTCGCCCTGACCACGCCGCAGCAACTGGTGGCCGCCTCCGACGAGCTGACCGAGCGCGTCGCCTGGGTCATGATCGGCTCTTCGGCGGCCGCGCTCGTCTGCCTGACCCTGCTCGCCGCCCACCTGATCCGCCGCGGGCTGCGCCCGCTGGACCGGATCGTCGAGACCGCCGCGGCCATCGGCGAGGGCAACCTCGACCGCCGCATCGAGGCGGCGCCGGCCACCAGCGAGGTGGGCCGCCTCGGCCACGCGCTCAACCAGATGCTCGCCCAGATCGAGGAGGCGTTCCGGGAGCGGGAGGCGTCGGAAGACCGGCTGCGCCGTTTCGTCGCCGACGCGTCCCACGAACTGCGCACCCCGATCGCCTCCATCCGCGGCTACGCCGAGCTGTTCCGGCGCGGCGCGGCCACCCGGCCCGAGGACCTGGCCAAGGCCATGAGCAGGATCGAGGCCGAGGCCACCCGGATGGGCTCCCTGGTCGACGAGATGCTGCTGCTGGCCCGCCTGGACACGGGCCGCCCCCTGGAGCGCGCCCCGGTGGAGCTGACCGCGCTCGCCGCCGACGCGGTGGCCGACATCCTCGCCATCGAGCCGCTCCGGCCGCTCTCGCTGGAGTACGACGGCCCGGTGGAGGTGTCGGGCGACGCCGCCCGGATCCGCCAGGTCGTCGGCAACCTGCTGGCCAACGTGCTCAGCCACACCCCGGAGGGGACCCCGGCGGTCGTCCGGATCCGGGCGGACGGCGAGCACGCCGTGATCGAGGTCGCCGACGAGGGGCCGGGCCTCACCGACGAGCAGAGCGCCCTGGTCTTCGAGCGTTTCTACCGGGCCGACCACACCCACAACGGCGTGCGGCGCCAGGCGGGCGCGGGCCTCGGGCTGTCCATCGTCGCCGCCGTCGCCGCCGCGCACGGCGGCGACGCCGCGGTGACCTCCCGTCCCGGCGCCGGCGCCACCTTCCGGGTACGGCTCCCACGGCGGCGACCGGCGGCCCCGGCCCGGGAGGTGGCGTAACGCGGCGGTGCCGGTGTCCCGGCCGAGGACGCGGCGGCGACCGGCGGCCTCAGCCCAGGAGGTGACGCAGCGCGGCGGTGACGACCGCCGCCACCGCCAGGACCACCAGGAACGGGGCGCGCAGCAGCAGCGCCACGACGGCCGCGCCCAGCCCCGCGGTCCGCGGCCAGTCGACGTGGAGCGCCTGCCCGTGCGCGAACGACTGCACCGCGATCAGCGCCGCGAGCAGGGCCACCGGCACCAGCGCCGCGAAGCGCTGCACCCCCGGGTGGTCGAGGATCCGGCGCGGCGCCGAGAGCCCGGCCAGCTTCAGGACGTAGCACGCCGCGCAGGTGACGGCGACGGCCCACCAGATCGTCACCGGGGCCTCCTCAGGAGCACGGCGAGCACGGCCACGGCCGCCAGCAGCACGGGCACGCCCGGCGGGGTGAACGGGGTCGCGGCCAGCGCGATCACCGCGCCGCCGCCCGCGATCAGCCGCAGCGTCCGTGTCTCCGGGTCGCCGCCGGTGAGCCGGGGCCACAGGATGGCCAGGAAGGTCGCGGGGCCGACCGCGTCCAGCCCGAACACGGCGGGGTCGGCCACCCGGGAGGTGCCCAGCGCCCCGAGCAGCGTGGTGGCGTTCCAGGTCAGATAGAGGCTGGCGAACGTGACGAAGAACCCGGTCCTGGCCGACCGCTCGTCCGGCTGGGCCAGGGCGACCGCGGCCGTCTCGTCGATCACACCGTGCGCGACCGGCAGCCTGGACCAGCCCCGCACGCCCAGCAGCCCGGCCAGGCGCAGGCCGTACAGGCCGTTGCGGGCGCCCAGCAGTATCGCGCCCGCGGTGCCCGCGACCAGGTTGCCGCCGCCCGCGACGACGCCGACCAGGGCGAACTGGGAGGCGCCGGTGAAGGCGAACAGGCTCAGCGCGCACGCCTGCGCGACGGTCAGCCCGGCGGTGACCGCCGCCGCGCCGAAGGCCAGCCCGGCCAGGCCCACCGCGATCCCCACGCCCAATCCGTCCCTGATCGCTGAGGAACGAGTGGTTGTTTCCATGGGCAACGAGCTTATGTTCGGCTTTCCCACCCCGGTGCTGCGCGTTCGTCTCCACCGGTACGCGAAGAAGGGCACGCCCTTCGCGTGACACGCCCGATCGGCGGGTCCCGCATGGCGCGGGCCGCCCCGGTCAGAACCGGAAGGTCCTGACGAACCTGTCGAAGAACGAGCGGTCCCACTCGGAGTCGGGGCTCTCCCAGTAGATCGCGTACGGCTTGTCCGCGCGGGTGCGGAAGCCGCGGTCCAGCACGTGCGTGCGGACCCCGTTCTTGAGGTAGGTGAACTCCCAGTCCGCGGCGGGCACGCCCTGGTAGGTCAGCTCGGTCAGGCCGACCCGTTCGTAGCCGGGCCAGACGCCCTCTGCGGTCCCGGCCTGCTCCACCTTCTCCCAGTGTCTGAGCGGGTCCTTCTCGGGGTCCTCGGTCGACTCGATCCACAGGAAGGCGCTGGACCCGGGGGCCCGGAACTCCACCCGGTTGCGGCCGTCGAAGCGCTTGACCTGCCAGCCGCGGGGCACCGCGACGGAGAAGCCCATCGGGTCGCGGTGCAGCCGCCAGCCGGCGGGGATCGTCCGGCTCGGCCGGGAGGACGGGGTGGCGGTCGCCTCGGGGGTCGCCTCCGGGGTCGCCTCGGGGGTGCCGGCGGAACTCGTCCGGCCACTGCCCGCCGCCGTCGTGCGGTCCGCGCCCGGTGCCGAGGTACCCGTGTCGCGTACGGCCAGCCACCCGCCCACCCCGACCGCCACGACCAGCGCGGGCACCCCGACCAGGAGCGCCAGCCGTCCCGCCCGGGACCGTCCCGCGGGCCGGTGCCCGTCCCCGGCGTCGGCGGGCAGCGCCCGCTGCGACCAGTCGCCCTGGTACGGGAGCTCGGAACCGTACGGCGCGTGCTCGGGCTGCGTCTGCGCGATCGGGTACGGCGCCTGCGGCTGGGCGCCCCAGCGACCCGGGTACCCGGCGTGGGGCGGCTGCTCCCCGCCGAAGGGCGGCTGCGCGCCGTACGGGGCGGGGGAGCCGTATGCCGGGCCGCCCTGGTGGGCGGTGTCGCCCTGGTATCCGTATGCCGGGCCGCTCTGGTGGGCGGTGTCGCCTGGCTGCGGGCCGTGGGAGGAGCCGTACGGGCCGCCCTGGTGCGCCGGGTCCACCGGGTGGAAGCCGTGGGGGCCGTTCCGGTACGCGTCACCCGGCTGCGAGCCGTGGAGATGACCGTCGCCGGGGCCGTACGGGCCGCTCTGGTGCGCCGGGTCGCCGGGATGGAAGGGCAGCGTGGAGTGGTGCGGGGGCCCCTGGACCGCGGGGCCGGGGAGTCCGGGCGGGATCCCGGGCCCGCGGGCGTGGCCCCGTCCGGCCCGGTCCGGGGCCGTCCCGCCCGAGGACGCCTGGCCCAGCAGGGCCTCGGCCTGCTCCGCGGACATCCGCGCGGCCGGGTCCTTGGCCATCAGGCCCATGATCACGGTGGCCAGCGGGCCGGTGTGGGACATCGGGCTCGGCTGGCCGTTGAGGACGGCCATCATGGCCGCGGCGGCCGTGGGGCGCTCGTACGGCGGCCGGCCCTCCAACGCCGCGTACAGCGTCGCCCCCAGGGCCCACAGGTCGGACTCGGGGGTGGCGGGCCGGCCGTGCAGCCGCTCCGGGGGCAGGAACGCGGGGGTGCCGACCATCGCGCCCGTGCGGGTGATGCCGGGATCCTGCGCCATGGAGGCGATGCCGAAGTCGGTCAGCACCACCCGGCCGTCGTCGGCCAGCAGCACGTTCTCCGGCTTGACGTCGCGGTGCAGCACCCCGGCGGCGTGCGCCGCCCGCAGCGCGCCCAGCACGTGCAGCCCCACCGCCGCCACCCGTTCGGGAGGGAGCGGCCCGTCCTCGCGGACGATCGCGCCCAGTGACCGCGACCGGACCAGCTGCATGACGATCCAGGGGCGCCCGTCCTCCTCGACCACGTCGTGGACGACGATCACGGCGGGGTGGTCGAGCCGCCCGGCGGTCCTGGCCTCGCGGATCGTGCGCTGGTTCAGGTCGGCGCGCGCCGCCTCGCCGACCCCGTGGTAGCGGACCTCCTTGACCGCGACGACCCGGTCGAGAAGCTCGTCGTGGGCCCGCCAGACCACGCCCATGCCGCCCTCGCCGATGGCTTCCACCAGCCGGTAGCGGCCCGCCACCTTCTTCTCGGACATTCCCCCGCCTCCCCTTCCAGGCTCACGAATCGTAGCCGGTAGGGACACCGTTCACTTTTTCGACGAGAAGGTCGCGGCGAACCCCTCGAAGTAGTGCAGGTTCTTCTTCCAGTCCTTGGCCGGGGTGTGCCAGTAGATGGCGTATCCGCGCCCGCCCTTGGTCACGAACCCCCGGTTGCGCACGCGGGCCTTGCCCGAACTCGTGTTCCAGGTGAAGTCCCAGTCGGAGGCCTTCACCATGTAGTCGACATTAACGATCTTGATCCGCTTGTAGCCGGGGAACCTGCTCCGGACGTTCGGCTCGAAGTCCAGCCAGTCCTTCTTCGGGTCGGGGCCCGCGCGGTCGACGTACTCGATCATCACGTAGCTCGACCGGTCCGGCCCGCGGAACCAGACCTGCTGGCCGGGCCGCTTCTCCACGTTCCAGCCCTTGGGCAGGCCGATGGAGAACCCGTTGGGGTCCTTGTGCATCCGCCAGCCGTCGGGCAGGGCGGACTTCTTCTCCGTCTTCGTGGGGCTCGGCGTGGGGGGCGCCGAGGAGGCGGAGGGGGACGCCGGGGGCTCCGGCGAGCTCTCCGGGGTGCCCCGGCCCGGATCCCCCGACTCGCCCGGCGCGCTCGACACCCCCGACGAGCTGGGCCGGGCCTGCGGGTCCTTCTCGCTCTCGCCGCTGCGCAGGCCGAGCCACCCGGCGACGCCGCCGACGATCAGCACCGCGGGCAGGAGCACCAGCAGGCCCCGCTTGATCGGGCTCGACGGGGGCTTCGGCTCCCGTGAGGTGACCGTGGGAACGCCGGCGTCGTAGTCCCCGTAGGAGAGGGGTGCCGGCTCCGGCCGCGCGGCGGGCACGGGTTCGGCGCGGGCCGCGGAGACGGGCTCCGGCGCGGGGGTGGGCCGCGGCTCACGTGCCGCCGGGGTGCGGCCCACCGGGGGGAAGGGGTTGGGCCGCGACGACGGCGCGGGTTTCTTCCGGGGCGGCGGGGCGGACCCGCCACCGGACCCGGAGCTCGCCACGGACCCGGGGCCCGCCACGGACCCGGGGCCCGCCACGGACCCGGGGCCCGCCACGGACCCGGAACTCGCCGCGGGCTCGGCCGGCGTCCCGGCCGTGGGCGCGCCGGGCGCGGACCGGTCCACGCCGGTCCCGGCCTTGCCACCCGGGCGGCCGGTCCCGCCCGCGGGGCCGGGGACGGGCCTGGCCTTGGTGGTCGGCCGCTCCGCCTCGCTCTCGGGGTCCGCCCCGCGAACGGGGGCGGCCCCCGGCGCGGGAGCCGGGGCCGCATCGCCTTCCGCGTCCTTGTCCGGATCCTTCCCGGCCGGTGCGGCCGGGGCCTCCGCGGCGGTCTCCCGCGGCTCCTCGTGGCGTGCCGGTCCGGGCGCGGCCCCGTCCGAGGCCGCCGGGGCACCGGATACCGCGGACTCGGCGTCGGGCGCGGGCGTCGCGGCGCCGGACGCCGGCACCCCCGAGCCCGCGGAGCCGGCGGCGGGGGACTCGGCGGAGGCGGCGGGAGCCTTCGGAGCCGGAGCCGGAGCCGGAGCCGCGGGTGCCGCGCTCCCGGGCGCCGCGGGCACGCCGCCCAGCTTCGCGCCCGTCTCCGGGACCTCCCCGGGCCGGAACCGGGCCCCCGGGTCGGTCTCGTCCGCCGGGCGCACGACCGGCATGACGGCCGTCCTGGCGGGCCTGGCCCGCTCGGGCCTGCTCTCCTCCTCGACCGCCCTGCGCAGCAGCCGCTCGGCCTGCGAGTAGGTCAGGCGCTCGGTGGGGTCTTTGCGGAGCAACCCTTCGAGGACCGGGGTCAGCCGCCCCGCGTGGACCGGGGGCGCGGGCTCGTCGTTCAGGATGGCGTGCATGGTCGGCAGGGCCCCGCCGCGGTCGTGCGGGGGCTTGCCCTCCACGGCGGCGTACAGGGTGGCGCCGAGCGACCACAGGTCCGACTCGCGCTGGGCGCTCCCGCCCTTGATCCGTTCCGGCGGGATGAACGCGGGGGTGCCGGCGATGCCGGTCATGGTCAGCGCGGTCTCGGCCTCCAGCGTCGCGATGCCGAAGTCGGTCAGCACCACCCGGCCGTCGTCGGCCAGCAGCACGTTCTCCGGCTTGACGTCGCGGTGCAGCACCCCCTGGGCGTGCGCGGCCCGCAGCGCGTCCACCAGCTGGAGACCGATCTCCGCCACCCGCTTGGGCGGCAGCGGCCCCTCCTGCCGCAGGACCTTGCCGAGCGAGCGGGACTCCACCAGCTGCATGACGATCCAGGGGCGCCCGTCCTCCTCGACCACGTCGTGGACGACGACCACGTTCGGGTGCGTCAACCGCCCCGCCGCGCGTGCCTCGCGCTTGGTGCGCCGGTTGAAGTCGTCCTGGGTGTCCTCGCCGAGCATGTCCGCGTAGCGGACCTCTTTGATCGCGACCTCGCGGTCCAGGAACTCGTCATGGGCCCGCCACACGATGCCCATGCCACCCCGGCCGATGGCTTCGAGCAGGTGGTAGCGGGAGGCGATACGGCGCCCCTCGGGCTGTGCTTCGGCCATCAACCGGCTTACCTCCTTCTAAACCCCCGCATACTCTCATAGCCCAGTAAAGTGATCGACTCACGTGAGCCCGAGATGTCCACATGATGGGACGCGGTGTCCGGCAGGTGGCGGATGCCGAGGACATGACCTAAGGTTGAGCGCATGACTTGCTATTTCACGTTTACCGAGCCGGCTCCGGAGGGCCGGTCGTGACAGCGTGATCTAGCGACCAACCGGAGCCGGCACGAGGCGGAGACACCCAGTCTCTGCCTTTTCTGTTTCTGACGAACCGCCGGCTCGCGGGACGCGCGCCGGCCGACCATGGGAGCCGACATGTCGACCGCACATCTGGAGCGCGAGGCCGTACGCGTGGGCACGCTCACGGTGGGCGCCGGCCCGGCCGTGGTGATCGGCGGGCCGGGCGCGGACGCCCGCTGGCTCAGCCTGCGCGAGCACCACGGGCGGGTCCGCGCCGGCGAGGCGCTGGCCGAGGTCCGCGCCCAGTGGGCGGGACCGCTCCTGGTGGAGCCCTTCTCGGCGGCCGACCTGCCGGAGATCGCCGCGTCCGCCGACGGCGTGGTGATCGGCGCCGCCTGGATGCAGGACTTCCAGTTGGTGCGCGCCGTGGCCGGGCTCGGTCTCCCGGTGCTCGTGCGGCGCGCCCCCGCCGCGACGCTGGAGGAGTGGCTGGCCATCGCCGACTACTGCGTGGCCGAGGGCAACGACCGGGTCGTGCTGTGCGAGAGCGGCAGCCGTACACACCTGGGCGGCACGACCCTCGACCTGTCCCTGATGCGGGCCGCCCGCGAGCGGTCGGGCCGCCCCGTCCTGGCCGACCTCGGTGCCGACCCCGCCCTGGCCGCGGCCGCGGTCGCCGCGGGCGCGGACGGGCTGCTGCTGGCCCCCGGGTCCACCGAGGAGGAGGCGCTCGCCGCCCACGAGGCCGTCAGGGTCGTCGGAGCCGTCACCCGCCGGGAGACCCCCGGCTCCGTCGCGGCCGCCCGCGGCGCCATCGACCGCGTCGACGCCGCCCTCGCCGTCCTCCTGGAGCGCCGCGCCGAGCTCGCCGGCACCATCCAGCGCCTCAAGCCCGTCGGCGGCTTCGCCGGTCGCGACATGGACCGCGAACGCCGCCTGGTCGCCGAGATGGCCCGCCGCGCCCCCACCCTCGGCGAGGCCCGCCTGGCCCCCATCATGAACGCCGTCATCGAGGCCGGCCTGCACCTCGCCGAGGAACGCCGGGCCGCCGCCCGCGACTGAACGCGTCCCCCCGCGTCACCGGGCGGCCTCCGGTGGCCGGGTGCCGTATTCGATATACGTCCTGTCCGGTATGGGTAGGTCCCCTCCTGACACCGGGGTGTGGTACGCCGTCCCGGGGCCCCGTGCGCGCCGGTCGACCCGAAGCGCATGAGTCACTTTTGAAACTCGTATTTAGGTACGCTTCCTTCGCCGACGGCGTGACCAGGGGAGGACGGGGCCACATGTCAGACTCGTTTGTGCATCTGCACGTTCACACGGAGTACTCCATGCTCGACGGAGCCGCCCGTCTGAAGCAGATGTTCAAGCAGGTCGGTGACCTGGGCATGCCCGCCATCGCGATCACCGACCACGGCAACATGCACGGCGCCTACGACTTCTACAAGCAGGCGACCGGTGCGGGGATCAAGCCGATCATCGGCATCGAGGCCTACGTCGCCCCCGCCTCCCGCCACCAGAAGAAGCCGGTCCTGTGGGGTGAGCCGCACCAGCGCAAGGACGACGTCTCGGCGGGTGGCTACTACACCCACATGACCATCTGGGCCAGGAACGAGCGCGGCCTGAAGAACCTGATGAAGCTCTCCTCGCGCGCCTACACCGAGGGCTTCGTCCGCAAGTGGGCCCGGATGGACGCCGACATCCTCGCCGAGCACTCCGAGGGCCTGATGGCCACGACCGGCTGCCCGTCCGGCGAGGTGCAGACCCGCCTGCGCCTGGGGCAGTACGACGAGGCGGTCGCCGCCGCGGCGAAGTTCCAGGAGATCTTCGGCAAGGACAACTACTACTTGGAGATCATGGACCACGGGCTCGACATCGAGCGCCGGGTCCGCGACGGCCTGACCCGCATCTCCAAGGAGCTGGGCATCCCGCCGCTGGTCACCAACGACTCCCACTACACCTACGAGTCGGACGCCACCTCCCACGACGCCCTCCTGTGCATCCAGACCGGCAAGCAGCTGTCCGACCCCGACCGCTTCCGCTTCGACGGCAGCGGCTACTACATCAAGACCGCCGACGAGATGCGCGCGATCGACTCGTCGGACCTGTGGGCCGAGGGCTGCCGCAACACCCTGCTGGTCGCCGAGAAGGTCGACCCGACCGGCATGTTCACCTTCAAGAACCTGATGCCGACCTTCCCGGTGCCCGACGGCATGACCGAGGAGGAGTTCTTCCGGCAGCAGGTCTGGGAGGGCATGAAGCGCCGCTTCCCCAACGGCTTCGACGAGGAGCACCGGGTCTGGGCCGAGAAGGAGCTCGGCGTCATCATCCAGATGGGGTTCCCGTCCTACTTCCTCGTGGTCGCCGACTTCATCATGTGGGCCAAGCGCAACGGCATCCGCGTGGGCCCCGGCCGTGGTTCCGCGGCGGGCTCGCTGGTGGCGTACGCGCTGGGCATCACCGACCTCGACCCGATCCCGCACGGCCTGATCTTCGAGCGCTTCCTCAACCCCGAGCGCGTCTCCATGCCCGACGTCGACATCGACTTCGACGAGCGCAGGCGCGGCGACGTGATCCGCTACGTCACGGAGAAGTGGGGCTCCGACAAGGTCGCGATGATCGCCACCTTCGGCACCATCAAGGCGAAGGCGGCCATCAAGGACGCGGCCCGCGTCCTGGGCTACCCGTACGCGCTGGGCGACAAGGTCTCCAAGGCGTTCCCGCCGGCGGTGATGGGCAAGGACATCCCGCTCTCGGGCATCTTCGACAAGGACCACCCGCGCTACAACGAGGCCGGCGAGCTGCGCAAGCTGTACGAGGAGGACGTCGACGTCAAGGCGGCGATCGACCTCGGCCGGGGCCTGGAGGGCCTGATCCGGCAGACCGGCGTGCACGCCGCGGGCGTCATCATGTCGTCGGAGGTGCTGACCGACTACATCCCGATCATGCGCCGCGACTCCGATGGCGCGATCATCACGCAGTTCGACTACCCGACCTGCGAGACGCTGGGCCTGCTGAAGATGGACTTCCTGGGCCTGCGCAACCTCACGATCATCGACGACTGCCTGAAGGCGATCAAGGCCAACACCGACCGGGACATCGAACTGCTCGACCTGCCGCTCGACGACACCAAGACCTACGAGCTGCTGGCCCGCGGCGACACGCTCGGCATCTTCCAGCTGGACGGCGGCGGCATGCGCTCGCTGCTGCGCCTGATGCGCCCCGACAACTTCGAGGACATCTCCGCGGCGCTCGCGCTCTACCGGCCGGGCCCGATGGGCGCCAACTCGCACACCAACTACGCGATGCGCAAGAACGGCCAGCAGGAGATCACCCCGATCCACCCCGAGCTGGAGGAGCCGCTCAAGGAGATCCTCGACACGACCTACGGCCTGATCGTCTACCAGGAGCAGGTCATGGCCATCGCGCAGAAGGTCGCGGGCTACTCCCTGGGCGGCGCCGACCTGCTCCGCCGCGCGATGGGCAAGAAGAAGAAGTCGGAGCTGGACAAGCAGTACGAGTTCTTCGAAGGGGGCATGAAGAAGAACGGCTACTCGGCCGCCGCGATCAAGGCCCTCTGGGACATCCTGCTGCCCTTCTCCGACTACGCCTTCAACAAGGCCCACACCGCCGGGTACGGCCTGGTCTCCTACTGGACCGCCTACCTCAAGGCCAACTACCCGGCCGAGTACATGGCCGCCCTGCTCACCTCGGTCAAGGACGACAAGGACAAGTCCGCGCTCTACCTGAACGAGTGCCGCCGCATGGGCATCAAGGTCCTCCCGCCGGACGTCAACGACTCGGACTTCGACTTCACCCCGCGCGGCACCGACATCCGCTTCGGCCTGTCGGCGATCCGCAACGTCGGCGGCAACGTGGTCGACGGGATCATCGCGGCCCGGAAGGAGAAGGGCCGCTTCGCCGACTTCAAGGACTTCCTGCGCAAGGTCCCGGCGATCGTCTGCAACAAGCGCGTCATCGAGTCCCTGATCAAGGCCGGCGCGTTCGACTCGTTCGGCCATGTCCGCAAGGGCCTGGTGATGGTGCACGAGCAGGCCGTCGACGCGGTCATCGACATCAAGAAGAACGAGGCGATCGGCCAGGACTCCCTGTTCGGCGCGGTCGAGGGCAGTGAGGACCAGACCTTCGACGTGCAGATCCCGCCGGGGGAGTGGGACAAGACCACCCTGCTGGCCTTCGAGCGGGAGATGCTCGGCCTCTACGTCTCCGACCATCCGCTCTTCGGCGTGGAGCACATCCTCGCCTCCGGGGCCGACTGCTCGGTCGCCGCGCTCCAGGACGACAGCCGTCCCGACGGCCAGATCATCACCGTCGGCGGCATCCTGAGCGGCCTGCAGCGCAAGGTCACCAAGAAGGGCGACACCTGGGTTCTCACCCAGTTGGAGGACCTGGAGGGCTCCATCGAGGTGATGATCTTCCCCTCGACGTACCAGCTCTGCGCGACCATCCTGGCCGAGGACGCCATCGTCTTCGTCAAGGGCCGCCTGGACAAGCGCGAGGACGTCGGGAAGATCATCGCCATGGAGGTCACGGCCCCCGACCTGACCCGCGAGGCCGGTGGCCCGCTCTCGGTCAGCCTCGCCCTGACCCGCTGCACCCCGCCGGTGGTCGGCCGCCTCAAGGAGGTGCTGACCGCCCACCCCGGCACCACCGAGGTGCACCTGCAGGTCCACAACGGTCCCAAGACCACCATCGTCCGCCTGGACGACCGCCTGCGCGTCTCCCCGTCCCCGGCGCTGATGGGCGACCTGAAGCAGCTGCTGGGCCCGGCCTGTCTGGGGGCGTAACGGACGCTAACAGGTTAGGAAACTTTCCTAACCTGTATTGACGACGCGTCGAGCCGCTTGTCACCATGCCGGTGAGCGGCTTGGCGCGGCGCCCCGTGGGGCGTGACGCGCTCAGTGAGAGATGTGCTGTCCCGGCCGCACCCTCGCACGGCGCCGGACGGCGCCGTGATCTCCGTCCCTCACCCCCAGGAGACAGCGCGTGCGTTCGACGATGCCTCAGCCAGCCCTCTTACGCCTCCTCCCCGTCCTCGCCGTGATCACCGTCCTCGTCGCCGGCTTCCTCGTCGCCACCGGCCGCGCCGAGGCTGCCGAGACCCTGCTCTCCCAGGGCAGGCCCGCCTCCTCCTCGTCCAAGGAAGCCCAGTCCTACAGCTCGGGCAAGGCGGTCGACGGCGACCTCACCTCGACCCGCTGGGCCTCCCAGGAGGGCAGCGACCCGCAGTGGATCCGCGTCGACCTCGGCTCGGTCCGGCAGATCTCCCGCGTCAAGCTGTTCTGGGAGGCCGCGTACGGCAGGGCCTACCAGATCCAGGTGTCCGACGACGCGTCCACCTGGACGACCGTCCACTCCACGGACAGCGGCGACGGCGGCGAGGACGACCTGACGGGCCTGTCGGGCTCCGGGCGCTACGTCCGCATGTACGGCACCGCCCGGGGCACGGAGTACGGCTACTCCCTGTGGGAGTTCCAGGTCTACGGGGGTCAGGGCGGCGGGCCCGGCCCGACACCCACCGTCACCCCCACCGTGCCCCCGGGCGACCGCTTCACGGTGGTGGCGGCCGGTGACATCGCCGACCAGTGCACCGCGAGCTCCAGCTCATGCGCCCACCCCAAGACCGCCGCGCGGGTCGAGGCCATCAACCCCGAGTTCGTCATCACCATGGGTGACAACCAGTACGACGACGCCCGGCTGTCGGACTACCGGAACTACTACGACAAGACGTGGGGGAGGTTCAAGAACAAGACCCGCCCCGTCCCCGGCAACCACGAGACCTACGACCCGGCCGGCACCTACGCCGGCTACAAGGGCTACTTCGGCTCCATCGCCACCCCGCAGGGCAGGACCTACTACAGCTACGACCGCGGCAACTGGCACTTCATCGCGCTCGACTCCAACTACTTCGACGACTCGGCCCAGATCGACTGGCTCAAGGCCGACCTGGCCGCGACCACCAAGGGCTGCATCGCCGCCTACTTCCACCACCCGCTGTTCAGCTCCGGCGGGCACGGCAACGACCCGGTGAGCAAGCCCGTCTGGAAGATCCTCCGCGCCGCCGGAACCGACCTGGTGCTCAACGGCCACGACCACCACTACGAGCGGTTCGCGCCGCAGAACGCCGAGGGACAGGCCGACCCCGGCGGGATCGTCGAGGTCATCGGCGGCATGGGCGGCATGACCCCCTACGACATCGAGAACGTCCAGCCCAACAGCCAGAAGCGGATCAGCGGCACCTTCGGCGTGCTCAAGCTGGACTTCGCGCCCACCTCGTACTCCTGGCAGCTGATCGGGACGGACGGCGCCGTCAAGGACACCAGCCCGACCTACACCTGCCACTAGATGTACATCGCGGCAAACCGGACCGCGGACGGCGTTCGTCCGCGGTCGCGGCTCTCCTGGACGGTTCCGGGGAACGTGCTGGCGCTCGGGGCGGTCAGCCTGGTCACCGACGTCTCCTCGGAGATGGTCACGGCCGTGCTCCCGCTCTACGTGACGCTCTCCCTCGGGCTCAGCATGCTGCAGTTCGGCGCGCTCGACGGGCTCTCCTTCGGGATGACCGCGCTGGTCCGCCTCGCCGGCGGGCAGCTCGCCGACCGGTGGCAGCGGCGCAAGCTGGTCGCCGGAGCCGGGTACGGGCTGTCGGCCCTGTGCAAGCTGGGCCTCCTCGCGGCCGGCGGGTCACCCGCCGCGCTGGGCGGGGTGGTCGCCGCCGACCGGGCGGGCAAGGGACTGCGCACCGCCCCGCGCGACGCGCTGATCTCGCTGAGCACGCCGCCGGACCGGCTCGGCCACGCTTTCGGCGTGCACCGCGCGATGGACACCTGCGGCGCGCTGCTCGGCCCGCTGGTCGCCTTCGCCGTGCTCGCGGGCACCGGGGGAGCGTACGACGCGGTGTTCGTGGTCAGCTTCTGCGTCGCACTGCTCGGTGTGCTGCTGCTGGTCATGTACGTCCGCGATCGCCGCGACCCGCTGCCCCCCGGGCCCCCGGCGTCGGTGCGGGCGGTGTCCGGGCTGCTGCGTGACGCGCCGTTCCGGCGGCTCTGCGTGGCGGCGGCGGCCTTCGGGCTGGTCACGGTCAGCGACGCGTTCGTCTACCTGCTGCTGCAGAAGGGCGGCCGGATCGACCCGGCGTACTTCCCGCTGCTGCCTCTCGGGACGGCCGCCGTCTACCTGCTGCTCGCCGTGCCCGTGGGGCGGCTCGCCGACCGGCTGGGCCGGATCCAGGTTTTCCTGGCCGGGCACCTCGCGCTGGTCGCCGCCTACCTCGTGCTGCTCGGCCCCGGCTGGCTGCCCGTCGTGCTCGCCCTGCACGGGGCGTTCTACGCCGCCGCCGACGGGGTGCTCATGGCGGTGGCCGGGCCGATGCTCCCCGAGCACCTGCGGACCAGCGGCCTGGCCCTGCTCCAGACCGGGCAGGCGACCGCCCGCATGCTCTCCTCGATCCTGTTCGGCGCGGTCTGGACGGTGTGGGGCGGCGCCCAGGGGCTCGTCGTCATGGCCGTGGGGCTCACCGCGTGCGTGCTCGCCGCCTGGTCCGCCGTACGGGCGGGCGCGCTGCGACCGGGTGCCGCCCCCGGTGATCTCCCTGCAGGCCCCGGCGCCGCCCCCGCCGGCGCACCGGGGCCGGTATCCCCCGGACCCGGAGAGAGGAGCGAGCCGTGACCCCCGCCCGGCGCCTGGCGGTGCTGATCCTGGCCGTCACGGTGCTCGGCGGCACGGCCGCCGGCTACACCGCCTGGGCCGGGATGCGCGCCCCCGCCCGGGCCGGGAAGGACACCCCGGCCCGGGCGGGGAAGGACGCCGGCGCCGTCCGCCCCGGGCGGTTGGTGTTCCGCACCGAGGCCGGACGGATCGCCGGGGTGCCGCTGACGGACACCTCGGCCGAGCCCACGGTGAGCGGCCTGACCTGCAACCGGTTCTCCACGGCGGCCGGCACCTCGATCTGCCTGGCCGCAAGGCCGGGACCGGTGGCCATGACGGACGCCGTGATCTACGACCGCTCGATGCGGGAGACCCGCCGGATCGACCTGGCCGGCATCCCCAACCGGGCCAGGGTGTCGGGCAGCGGCCGGATGGCGTCCTGGACGGTGTTCGTCACCGGCGACTCCTACAACGCGGGCGGTTTCTCCACCTGGACCGGCATCCTCGACACGCGGACCGGCTACCTCGTGACCAACATGGAGGACATCCCGCTGACCCTGGGCGGCCGCCGTCACCACGCGGTCGACGTGAACTACTGGGGCGTCACCTTCGCCCCCGACGACAACCGGTTCTACGCGACCGTGTCGACGAAGGGGAAGACCTACCTCGTCGAGGGTGACTACGGCGCGTGGCGGGCCCGGACGATCCGGGAGAACGCCGAATGTCCCTCGCTGTCCCCCGACGGCACCCGCCTGGTCTTCAAGAAACGTGTCTCCGGCGACGCCGACCGGCCGTGGCGGCTCCACCTGCTCGACCTCGCCACCATGCGGGAGACGCCGCTGGCCGAGACGGAGAGCGTCGACGACCAGGCGGTCTGGCTCGACGAGCGCACGGTGGCCTACGCCAGGGAGGGGAACGTCTGGTCGGTGCCCGCCGACGGCTCGGGAACCCCCGTGCTCCTGGTGCGCGGGGCCTCCTCCCCGGTGGCCGTGCGGTGACGGCCGTCAGGCCGGACGGATGACGGCCGTCACCCGGGTCCGAGGCGGAAGCCGTTCCGGCGGACCACACGCCGATCCTCCCGGAAGAGGAGGGCAGACCGCCCCCGGCTTGCGACGATCATCATGTCGTGTTTCCGACCTGAGGAGCTGACGGGCGATGGATCTCGCAAGGTTCTCCCACACCGGACGGGTGATCGTCGGGTTCGGGCTGCGCGCGCTGCTCGTGGCGGGGGCGTCCGCGCCCGCCGCGGCGGGCGCGGCCGAACCCGATCCCGGGCCGGCCGCCGCGGCCGGGCTCGACCGCGGGGCGCTCCGGAGCGGCCTCGACGGGATCCGCGACGCCGGCATGTACGGCGCCTACTCCGCCGCCCGGGACGGCGAGGCCCGTTGGGCCGGGGCGGCGGGGGTCGCCGACGTGCGGACCCGGCGCCCCGTCCACCCGCGGATGCTCCACCGGGTGGGCAGCATCACCAAGACCTTCACGGCCGTGGCGATCCTCCAGCAGGTCGAGCGGGGCCGCGTCGAGCTCGACGCGCCCGTCGCCCGCCACCTGCCCGGACTCCTCCCCGCGGACCTGGGCGAGAAGGTGACGGTGCGGATGCTGCTCAACCACACCAGCGGCATCGGCGACTACATCGCGGGCGCCTTCCCCTCGCTCGTGCAGGGCTCCCCGGCCAGCCTCGACGCCAACCGGTTCCGCACGTTCCGCCCGTGGGAGCTGGTGGACCTCGGCCTGCGGGCGCCGCGCACGGGCGAGCCGGGCCAGGCGTGGTCGTACTCCAACACCAACTACGTGATCGCCGGCCTGCTCCTGGAGAAGGTGACCGGTGAGGCGGCCGAGCCGTACATCACCCGGCACGTGATCCGCAAGGCCGGGCTGCGCGACACCTCCTTCCCGCGCACGCCGTTCGTCCCGGGCCCGCACTCCAAGGCGTACGAGGCGATGTACGGGTACATCGACCCGCCGCGTGACTACAGCGTCTACGACATGTCGTGGGCGGGGACGGCGGGGGCCGTCGTCTCGACCATGGACGACCTCAACCGGTTCTACCGCGCCCTGCTGGGCGGCAGGCTCCTGGCCCCCGCCCAGCTCGACCAGATGATGACGACGGTGCCGGTCACCGATCCGCAGGGGAACGTCGTGATGAACTACGGCCTGGGCCTCTACGCCCAGGACCTGCCCTGCGGCCGGGTCTGGGGGCACGACGGAGGCGTGTTCGGCATGGGCACGGTCTCCCTGTCCAGCGCCGACGGCGGGCGCCAGATCTCCCTCGGGTTCAACCTCATGAAGTACCAGGAGCTCGACGAGCAGGGCAACCTCCGCACGCACGCCATCGACCTCGCGATGGCCGGGCACCTGGTGCAGGCGCTGTGCGGCCCGGCCGGCGCGGCGGCGAGGGGCGTCCCGGCCCTGGTCCCCCTGCCGACCCAGCGGGTGCCGGTCGGGAAGTAGCCGCGGGGGCGCCGCCCGGCACGGACCCCGCGGGCCGGGCCGCCTCCCCGGCGCCGGGGCGGCGGCCGGTCAGCGGAAGCGGTCGTGGCGGTGGCGGGAGCGGTCGTGGTGGTGGAAGCGGTCGTGGCGGTGGCGGAAGCGCCAGAACGAGCCCCAGCGTCTGAGCTTCTTGCGGAACCTGCGCTCCTCGGCGTCGCGTTTCTCCGCGGCGAGAGCCTCGGCCATGCCGGGGGTGTAACCGCCACCGAAGCGGAACATGTCGGGGCGGCGGAACGGGGTCGGGGGCGTGTCCCGCAGGGCGGCGGACATCGACGCCACCCAGATGGGGCCGGGCAGGGACGCGCCCTGGACCGCGCCGTAGTAGGAGCCGCCGATGACCACGTCGCGCAGCGGGTAACGGTAGGAGCCGCGGATGTCGCCCACGCTGACCGCGGCGGCCAGGTCGGGGGTGTAACCGGCGAACCAGGCCGAGGTGTAGCCGTTGTTGGTGCCGGTCTTGCCCGCCGCGGGGCGGCCGAGGCCCTGGCCGGCCATGGTGCCCTTGGTGAACACCCCCGACAGCAGGTGGTTGACCGCGTCGGCCACGTCGCGCTCGATGGCCTGCGAACAGCTGGGCGGGACGGGGACGACCCTGCCGTCCCGCTCGACGATCTCGACGATGGCCACCGGCCGGCAGTAGCGTCCCCGCGCCCCGAACGCGGCGAACGCCGCCGCCACGGTCACCGGATCCATCTCGTTCACGCCGAGGGTGAAGGTCGGGACCTCGCGCAGCGGGGCGCCGTCGGCGCGGACGATGCCGAGGGCCCTGGCGGTCCTGACGACCGGGCACAGACCCACGTGCTGCTCCAGCATCATGTAGAAGATGTTCACCGACTTCCAGGTGCCGGTGGACAGGCTCTGCGGGCCGCCCTTGCCCTCACCGCTCGCGTTGAAGATCTCGGTGCCGGGGTCGTCGACCCGGCGTCCGCTGCAGTCGGTGAAGCCGTGCCGGGGCACGAACCGGCCGGGCGTCATGAACCCCTGGTCGAACCGCCAGCCCCGGCTGAGCGCCGTCGCCAGGGTGAACACCTTGAACGTCGACCCCGCCTGGAAACCCTGGCCGCCACCGTGCGCGGTGTCGGCCACCAGGTTGTAGGCGGTCCTGGGGCCGGTCCCGGAGTCGCCCTCGTTACGGCCGTACTCCTTGCTGGCGGCCATCGCCCGGATGCGCCCGGTGCCCGGCTCGATCATGGCCTCGGCGGCGACCTCGGTGTCCTCGGCGTCCACCCGCGCCGCGATGGCGTGCTCGGCGGCCCGCTGGATCTCCGGATCGAGGGTGGTGCGCAGCACGATGCCGCCCCTGGCCAGGCGGCGCTCCCGCTCCGCCCGGCTGTGCCCGAAGGCCGGGTTGGTCAGCAGCTCCCGGTGCACGTAGACGCAGAAGTACGGGTAGCGGCTGCCGCCGCAGCCGCCCGGCTCCGGCCGCATGTTCAGGCTCAGCGGGCTCCGCCGGGCGGCGTCGGCCTCGGCCCGGGTGACGAGCGACAGCTGGGCCATCCGCTCCAGGACGATGTCCCGGCGCTCGCGCAGGCGCTGGCGGCGCTGCCTGTCCAGCGACGGGTCCGTGGCGTACGGGGTGCGGACCGCGCCGGCGAGCGTCGCCGCCTGCGTCAGGGTGAGCCGGGCGGCCGGGACCGAGAAGAACCGCTGGGCGGCGGCCTCCACCCCGAACGCCCCGGCCCCGAAGTAGGCGATGTTGAGGTACCGCTCCAGGATCTCGTCCTTGGTGTACTTCTCCTCCAGGGCCAGCGCGTACCGCAGCTCGGTGATCTTCCGCTTGAGGCTCGGCGCGCGGGCCTGGGCCCGCTCGGCGTCGCTCTCGGCGTTCTCCACCAGGATGTTCTTGACGAGCTGCTGGGTGAGCGAGGAGCCGCCCTGCCGGACCGCGCCGGCCCTGGCGTTGGTCACCAGGGCCCGCAGCGTGCCCTTGACGTCCAGGCCCGCGTGCTCGTAGAAGCGGGAGTCCTCGATCGCCACGATCGCGGAGCGCATGATCGGGGCGACCCGGTCCAGCGTCACGATCGTCCGGTTCTGCGAGTAGAACTGGGCGAACTTCCTGCCGTTCTTGTCCAGGAGCACGGTGCGCTGGGGGAGCGGGTTCTCCCGCGGGCTCGGCGGCAGGTCGGTGAAGGTGCTCGCGACGTTGCCGACGACGATCCCCCCGGTGCCCACGGCGGGCAGGGCGGCCGCGGCCGCCAGCAGCCCGCCGAGCACGCCGCAGGCCGCCAGGCCGCGCAGGCACGCGGCGGGGCTGCGTCTCGCCTGTGGTCGCGATGTCACGCATAGTAAGGTGCAACCGGATGATCAGTCACAAACACCCGATTGCCAATCCTTACTCGTCCTGCACCTTTTCTCTACTGATCTTCAGGCCGAGGGAGGCGAACTGCTCGAACGGCCGGTGGTAGCCCCGCTCGATGTGGTGCACCCCGCGCAGCGTGGAGGTGCCTTCCGCGGCGGCCGCGGCCAGCACCGCGGAGAACCCGGCCCGGATGTCGGGCAGCGTCACGTCGGCCCCGCTCAGCTTGGACACGCCGCGCACGACCGCCGAGTGCTTGGCGTTGGTGTCGTGGTAGCGGCAGGCCGGACCGCCGAGGCACACGTCGAAGACCTCGATCTCGCAGCCCATCTTCTGCAGCGCCGGCACGTAGACCAGGCGGTTCTCGAAGACCGTCTCGTGCAGCACCGACATGCCCTGAGCCTGGGTGAACAGCACCATCAGGGGCGTCTGCCAGTCGGTCATGAACCCCGGGTGCGTGTCGGTCTGCACCGCGGCGGCCCGCAGGCCGTGCGGCGCGGACGCCGACAGGTACTCGTCGGTGATGTCGACCTCGGCGCCCATCCTGGCCAGGGTGGTGATCGCGGTGACCAGCCGGTCCTGCGGGCAGCCGTGCACCCGCACCTGTCCCCCGGTGATCAGGCCGGCCGCCAGGTAGGAGAACGCCTCGATCCGGTCGCCGGCCAGCCGGGTGGACGCGCCGTGCAGGCGCTCCACGCCCTCGATCACGATGCGGCGGTCCGGGCTGAGCTCGATGCGCCCGCCCATGCGCTGCAGGAACAGGGCGAGCTCCACCACCTCCGGTTCCATCGCCGCGCCCTTGAGCACGGTCTTCCCCTCGGCGAGCACGGCCGACATCAGGACGGTCTCGGTGGCGCCGACGCTGGGGTAGGGCAGCTCGATCCGGGTGCCGCGCAGGCGCTTGGCCTTGGCGTAGACACCGGTGTCGCTCACCTCGACCTCGGCGCCCATCGCCCGCAGCGCCTCGACGTGGAAGTCGACGGGCCGCCGGCCGATCGGGTCGCCGCCGACCAGCGGCACGAACGCCTCGCCCGCCAGGTGGAGCAGCGGGCCCAGCATCAGGATCGGGATCCGGTTGAGACCGGTGAACGCCGCCGGGACGTGCGGGTTGATCTGCTCGCCGGGGGAGACGACGATCTCCCCGGAGGTGATCTCCACGTCGATGCCCAGCGCCCGCAGCATCTGCGCGGTGATCCCGACCTCGCCGACGTCGGGGGCGTTGTGGATCGTGCTCTCTCCGGTGCCGAGCATCGCGGCGACCATATGCTTGGAGACGCCGTTCTTGGAACCGCGGACCTCGACGTCGCCGCGGAGCGGCCCGGAGGGCTCGATCAGCCATACCTCTTCGTTCACCCCGCAAGAGTAACGGGATTCGGGCGAAACCTCGGGTGGCGCCCGGCGGCCCGATGGGTAACATCGGGCACATCAGCACAGAGGGTGAGGGGACCATATTGCGCAACGCGCGTGACTTAGCGATCACCGTGCTGGTCTTGGTCCTCACCGGAGCCGTCGCCGGGATCCTGTGGTCCCTCGCCGCGCCGCGCCCGCCGTACGTGATGACCGAGAAGGGCCCGGTGCTGGCCGACCCCTCCACGCAGGCGCTGATCGCGGCCGACGGCTGGTTCGCGATCATCACCGGCGCCCTCGGGCTGGCCTGCGGGGCCGTCGGCTACAGCGTGTCGCGCCGGGGCCGCCCGCTCCCGACGGTGCTGGGCCTGGCGACCGGCGGCCTGCTCGGCGCGCATCTCGCCCGGCTGGTGGGCCAGGCGGTCAACCTCGGCGCGGTGAGCGTCACCGCCGCCGGGCAGTCGGCGTCGCTGATCCCCGGCCCGCTCGAGGTGACCGCCCAGGGCGTGCTGTACGCGTGGCCGACGCTGGCCGTCGGCGTCTTCTTCGCCCTGGAGGGCATCGCCGGCTACCGCGACTCGCCGCTGCGCCGGCCGTTCGGCGGTGACGACCCCTACGGGCCGCTGTCGTCGTACGACATCAGCGACCGGTAGGCGCCCGGTTCCGTGCCCGGGGCGGTCAGGGCAGGTCCGGGGGCCTGCGGGAGCCGTGCCCGGTGGCCCGCTCGAAGGCGTGGGCCAGCCGCAGGACCCGCATGTCGGCGAAGGGGGGGCCGATGATCTGCAGGCCCACCGGCAGCCCGTCCGCGGTGAACCCGCAGGGCACCGAGGCGGCGGGGGCGTGCAGCACGCTGACCCAGTAGGCCGAGCGCATCCACGCCAGGTAGTCCGGCAGCGCCTGCCCGTTGATCTCCGAGACGTACGGCTGCTCCACCGGGAACGGCGGCACCTGGCTGACCGGGGCGATGAGGAAGTCGTAGGTGCCGAAGAACTCGTGCATCCGCCGGTACAGGCCGCTGCGCAGCCGCTCGGCGCGGGCCAGGTCGGCGCCGGTCACCTCGCGGCCCCGCTCGACGTTCCAGCGCACGTTCGCCCCCAGCCGCTCCTGCGGCAGGTCCCCGTAGGACAGCGCGTAGTACCACGCCCGGTAGATCCGGAAGGCGTCCTCGGCGTCCGACAGGTCCAGCTCGACCCGTTCGACCCGCGCGCCCAGCCCGGCGAGCACCGCGGGGGCCTCCGCGGTGACCTTCGCCGTCTCGGCGTCGACGGGCAGCCCACCCAGGTCGGGGCTCCACGCGATGCGCAGCCCGGCCGGGTCGAGATCCAGCGGTTCGGCGAAGACGGCGCCGCTCTCGGCGATCGAGAGCGGGGAGGCGGCGTCGAAGCCGGAGATCACACTCATCAGCAGCGCCAGGTCCCGCGCGTTCCGGGCCATCGGCCCCGGGACGCCGAGCGTGAACCAGGCCGCCGTGGGCGACGGCGAGGGCACCCGGCCCGGGGTCGGCCGCAGCCCGGCCACGTTGCAGAAGGAGGCCGGGTTGCGCAGCGAGCCGCCCATGTCGGAGCCGTCGGCCAGGGGCACCATCCCGGTCGCCAGCGCGGTGGCGGCCCCGCCGCTGCTGCCCCCGGCGGACCGGGACAGGTCGTAGGGGTTGCGGGTGACGCCGAAGATCTCGTTCACGGTGTGCGAGCCGGTGCCGAACTCCGGGGTGTTGGTCTTGCCGACCATGATCGCCCCGGCCTCGCGCATCCGCCGTACGATCGGCGCGTCGGCGGTGGGCACGTGGTCGGCGAAGAGCGGCGAGCCGTACGTGGTGCGGACTCCCGCGGTGTCGGCGAGGTCCTTGCAGGCGACCGGCAGCCCGTGCAGCGGCCCCCGCCACCGGCCCCGCGCCAGGTCGCGGTCGGCCTCCGCGGCCTCGGCGAGGGCGCGCTCGGCCACCAGGGTGACGATCGCGTTGACCGCCGGGTTGACCTCCTCGATCCGGCGCAGGTGCGCCCGGAGCAGCTCGACCGCGCTGACCTGCCGCGTGCGCAGCAGTTCGAGCATCTCGGTGGCGGTCAGGTAGTGCATCTGTCCCCCGATCAGGTACGGCCCGCACCGGCGGCTGCCTGCGGATACGGCCTGAACCGAGTCTTGCCGACGGTCGGGGGCGGGCGCGTCGTCAACCTTCGACAGGATTGCCGCGGCGAACCGGCCTGCCTTGCTCGGGGCCGGGGCCGTCCCGGCGCACCCGGAGCCGGGGGCCTCAGCCCGCCTTGCCGATCGGGGCGGTGACCGCCTGGGTGAGCCGTACCAGCTCCGCCGGCGCGGTCTCGATCTGCAGGCCCCGCCGCCCGGCGGAGAAGTAGATCGTCTCGAAGTCCAGCGCCGAGGCGTCGATCACGGTGGGCAGGCGCTTGCGCTGCCCCAGCGGGCTGATGCCGCCCACCACGTAGCCGGTGACCCGCTCCACCTTGGCCGCGTCGGCCATCGCCGCCCGCTTGCTCTTCAGCGCCGCGGCGAACGCCTTGAGGTCCAGCTTCCCGGCGACCGGCACGACCGCGACGGCCAGGCCGCTCTCGACCTCGGCCACGAGGGTCTTGAAGATCCGCTCGTACGGCACGCCGAGCGCGTCGGCGGCCTCCTCACCGTAGGCCTGGGCGTTGGCGTCGTGCTCGTAGGGGTGGAGGGTGAACTCCACCTTGGCCTGGGTCAGTGCCACCGTCGCGGGTGTCCCCTGGCCTCCCTTGCTCTTGCTCTTGCTCACGGGGGAATCGTAGCGGTTGCTTAAAATCTACATAGTAAAGGCATTGTCCGCATAGTGGACAGGACGTTACCGCTTGCCTGACCTCCGTAGACTGGTCAGGTGATTTCCCGTACCGACCTGCGAGGGGCCCTCCCCGAGGACCTCCGCGACGTGCTGCCCCGTGCCGACCTCGACGTCGAAGCCGCCCTGGAGAAGGTCCGGCCCATCTGCGAGGACGTGCATCATCGTGGGGTCGCCGCGGTGCGGGAGCTGACGGCCAGGTTCGACGGGGTCGAGCTGGAGTCGACCCGCGTGCCCGCCGACGCGATCGGCAGGGCCCTGGCGGAGCTCGATCCCAGGGTCAGGGCGGCCCTGGAGGAGTCGATCCGCCGTGCCCGCCTCGTCCACCGCGACCAGCGGCGCACCGACGTCACCACCCGGGTCGTGCCCGGCGGCACCGTCACCGAGCGGTGGGTCCCGGTCGAGCGCGTGGGGCTGTACGTCCCCGGCGGCCGGGCGGTCTACCCCTCCAGCGTGGTCATGAACGTCGTGCCCGCCCAGGAGGCCGGCGTGCCCTCGCTCGCGGTCACCTCGCCCGCGCAGCGCGAGTTCGGCGGGCTGCCGCACCCGGCCATCCTGGCCGCGTGCGCGCTCCTCGGGGTGGACGAGGTCTACGCGGTCGGCGGCGCCCAGGCGGTGGCGATGTTCGCCTACGGCACCGAGGAGTGCCCGCCGGTCACCATGGTCACCGGACCCGGCAACATCTGGGTGGCCGCGGCCAAGCGCCTGCTCAAGGGCCGCATCGGCATCGACTCCGAGGCCGGTCCCACCGAGATCGCGATCCTCGCCGACGCCACGGCCGACCCGGTGCACGTCGCCGCCGACCTGATCAGCCAGGCCGAGCACGACACGATCGCCGCCGCGGTGCTCGTCACCGACTCCGAGGAGCTGGCCGACGCCGTCGAGCGGGAGCTGCCCCGCCAGGTCGCCGCGACCAAGCACAGTGAGCGCATCGCCGAGGCCCTGTCCGGGCGCCAGTCCGGCATCCTGCTGGTGGACGACATGGAGGCCGGGCTGCGCGTGGTGGACGCCTACGCCGCCGAGCACCTGGAGATCCACACCGCCGGGGCGCACGAGCTGGCCGCCCGGGTCCGCAACGCCGGAGCGATCTTCGTCGGCACGTACGCGCCGGTCTCCCTGGGCGACTACTTGGCCGGCTCCAACCACGTGCTGCCGACCGGCGGCTGCGCCTGCCACTCCTCGGGGCTGTCAGTGCAGACGTTCCTGCGCGGCATCCACGTCGTCGACTACACCCGCGAGGCTCTCGCCGCCGCCGCCGCCCACGTGTGCGTGCTGGCCGACGCCGAGGACCTGCCCGCGCACGGTGCGGCGATCCGCGCGCGATTCGACTGGGAGGTGCCTTCGTGAGGACCTGCCCGCCCGTGTTCGCCGGGAGCGTGGCGATCCGCGCGCGACTCGACCAGGAGACCCCTTCGTGAAGCTCGACGACCTGCCGATCCGCGACGACCTCAGGGGCCGCACGCCGTACGGCGCCCCCCAGATCGACGTCCCGGTCAGGCTGAACACCAACGAGAACCCTTACGGTCCCTCCGCCTCCCTGGTCGACGACCTGGCCGAGGCCGTGCGGCGGAGCGCGGGTGAGCTCAACCGCTACCCCGACCGCGACGCCCTGGCGCTCCGCCGGGAGCTGGCCGCCTACCTGGGGCACGGGCTCGCTCCGGAGCAGGTGTGGGCCGCCAACGGCTCCAACGAGGTGCTCCAGCAGATCCTGCAGGCCTTCGGCGGGCCCGGCCGCACCGCGATGGGCTTCGAGCCGTCCTACTCGATGCACCCGATCATCGCCACCGGCGCCTCGACCGAGTGGATCGCCGGGGCCCGCGAGGAGGACTTCGGTATCGACCCGGCCAAGGCGGTCGCGGCGATCGGGGAGCACCGGCCCGACGTCGTCTTCCTGACCTCGCCGAACAACCCGACCGGCACCGCGCTCGACCCGGAGGTGATCGCCCGGATCGTCGAGGCCGCGCCGGGCATGGTCGTGGTGGACGAGGCGTACTTCGAGTTCGCCCGCACCGGCACCCCGTCGGCGCTGACCCTGCTGCCGGACAACCCCCGGCTGATCGTGACGCGGACCATGTCCAAGGCGTTCGCGATGGCCGGCACCCGGCTGGGCTACCTGGCCGCCCACCCGGCGGTGGTCGAGGCGCTGCTCCTGGTCCGCCTGCCGTACCACCTGTCCTCGCTCACCCAGGCGGCGGCGCTGGCCGCGCTCGCCCACCGCGACGAGCTGCTCGGCACGGTCGACGCGCTGCGGGCCGAGCGGGACGCCACCGTGGCGTGGCTGCGGGCCAAGGGGCTGGCGGTCGCCGACTCCGACGCCAACTTCGTGCTGTTCGGCCACTTCGAGGACCGGCACGCGGTCTGGCAGGGCCTGCTGGAGCACGGGGTGCTGATCCGCGAGGTGGGACCGCCGGGGTGGCTGAGAGTGTCCATCGGAACGGCTGAGGAGATGGCGGCCTTCCGCGCCGCCCTGGAGGAGACCCTGTGAGCATCACCGCCGGAGCCGAGTTCGCGCCGCGCCGCGGCCGTGTCGAGCGCGTCACCAAGGAGACCTCGGTGCTGGTCGAGGTCGACCTCGACGGCACCGGGAACGTGGAGGTCTCCACCGGTGTCGGTTTCTTCGACCACATGCTGAACCAGCTCGGCAAGCACGGCCTGTTCGACCTGACCGTGAAGACCGAGGGTGACCTGCACATCGACTCCCACCACACGATCGAGGACACCGCGCTCGCGCTGGGTGCCGCGTTCCGCGAGGCCCTGGGCGACAAGTCGGGCATCCGGCGGTTCGGCAACGCGTCGTGCCCGCTGGACGAGTCGCTGGCGGAGGTCACGGTCGACCTGTCCGGCCGCCCGTACCTGGTCCACAGCGAGCCCGAGGGCATGGCCCCGATGATCGGCCCGGAGTACGACACCACGATGACCAGGCACATCCTGGAGTCGTTCGTCGCCCAGGCCGCGATCTGCCTGCATGTGCGCGTCCCGTACGGCCGCAACGCCCACCACATCGTGGAGGCCCAGTTCAAGGCGCTGGCCAGGGCGCTGCGCGCGGCGTCCGAGCGTGACCCGCGGGCCGCGGGCGTGCCCAGTACGAAGGGCGTGCTGTGACCGAAGGGCGTGCCCGGTGCCACGGGCGTGCCCTGACCGGGTGGGCCGCCGCGGGCGGCCCGCCCCTGCCGCCGGGGGAGGAGGAAGCGTGACCGACAACTGGACGGCCGTCGCGATGGCCTTCGTCGCCCTCTTCCTCGTCGGCGGAATTGTCTCGTTCCTCAAACAGGGCCTGAAGAAGGGCGCGCTGCTGCTCGCCGCCCTCGCGGCCCTGGCGACCACGGCGGCGGTGCTCTGGTGGTGAAGGTAACCGTTCTCGACTACGGCTCGGGCAATCTGCGCTCGGCCGAACGCGCGCTGGCCCGGGTCGGCGCGGACGTCACGGTGACGGCCGACTACGAGGCGGCGATGGAGGCCGACGGCCTCGTCGTCCCCGGAGTGGGCGCGTTCGCCGCGTGCATGCGCGGGCTGCGCGAGGTGCGCGGCGAACGCATGATCGACCGGCGGCTGGCGGCCGGCCGCCCGGTCCTGGGCATCTGCGTCGGCATGCAGATCCTCTTCCAGACGGGCGTCGAGCACGGCGTCACCACGGAGGGTTGCGGCGAGTGGCCGGGCACGGTGGAGCGCCTGGAGGCGCCGGTCCTGCCCCACATGGGGTGGAACACGGTCAGGGCACCCGCCGAGAGCGTGCTGTTCGCCGGGATCGACGCCGACACGCGCTTCTACTTCGTGCACTCCTACGGGGTCCGCACCTGGGAACTGGACCCCGACGCCGGGTCCGGCTTCGCCGCGCCGCTGGTCACCTGGTCGGAGCACGGTGTGCCGTTCGTCGCGGCGGTGGAGAACGGCCCGCTCTCGGCCACCCAGTTCCACCCCGAGAAGTCGGGCGACGCCGGGGCGCAGCTGCTGTCGAACTGGCTCGGAACCCTGAAGTGACCCGTTGGGTGATGTTGATCCCTTGAACGACGTGATCCCTTGAGCAAGGAACGGGCCAGGCGCAGAGCCGAGCGCGAGGCCGAGCGGGCGCGCCAGGCGGCCCTGCGCGCCGAGCGGGAGGCGAAACTGGCGCGCCGGCGCGCGCTGGTCGGCCGGGTGACCGCCCTGCTGCCGCGCCGGCCCGTGCGGATCGTCACCCAGGGCGGGATCATCGCCCGCCGCCGCCGGGCGCAGAACGGGGCCGTGGCGCTCCTGTTCGCGGTCACCCAGGTGATCGTCTGGCTGCTGTGGTCCTCATGGATGGCACGGTTCGGGGCGTTCGTGCTGTCGTTGCTGTTCGTACCGCTTTTCGTCACCCTCGTCTTCGACCGGAGGTCGTGAAACAGATGTCGCTTGAGCTGCTCCCCGCCGTGGACGTCGCCGACGGCCAGGCGGTCCGCCTGGTCCAGGGCGAGGCCGGCACCGAGACGTCGTACGGAGACCCGCTGTCCGCGGCGCTGGCCTGGCAGGAGGCCGGTGCCGAGTGGATCCACCTGGTCGACCTCGACGCCGCCTTCGGCCGCGGCAGCAACCGCGACCTGCTGGCCGCGGTGGTGGGCGCGCTCGACGTGAAGGTGGAGATGTCCGGTGGCATCCGCGACGACGCCTCGCTGGAGGCGGCGCTGGCCACCGGCTGCCGCCGGGTGAACATCGGCACCGCGGCGCTGGAGAACCCCGCCTGGTGCGCCAAGATCATTGCCGAGTACGGCGACCGGATCGCGATCGGCCTCGACGTCCGCGGCACCACCCTGGCCGCCCGCGGCTGGACCGAGGACGGCGGCGACCTGTGGGAGGTCCTGGCCCGGCTGGAGGCCGACGGCTGCCCCCGCTACGTCGTCACCGACGTGACCAAGGACGGCACGCTGCGCGGTCCCAACCTCGACCTGCTGCGCGAGATCTGCGCCCGCACCGACAAGCCGGTGGTCGCCAGCGGCGGTGTCTCCTCCCTGGACGACCTGCGGGCCCTGGCCGAGCTGGTCCCGATCGGCGTCGAGGGGGCGATTGTGGGCAAGGCGCTGTACGCGGGGGCCTTCACGCTGGAGGACGCCCTGGCCGCGGTGAAGTCGTAGACGCAGGTGAAACTCGCGAAGGCGGAGTAGGCCCGCGAAAGCGGGACGAAGCTCGCGGAGGCGGGGGCGGCGGGAAGCGACGCGGCGGTCCGCCCCACGCGCACCGGGGCGCACGGGAAGCGGACCGGGGACGCGGGGCGGGCCTGATCGCCCCGGCCGCCGGCCGAGGAATAGGTCAGGGCGTACCGGGAGTTCAAGGTATGCGCGGAATGAGGGAAGTGCAGTGAGTGTCGCGGTACGAGTGATCCCCTGTCTGGACGTGGACGCGGGGCGCGTGGTCAAGGGCGTCAACTTCGAGAACCTGCGCGACGCGGGAGACCCGGTCGAACTGGCCCGCCGCTACGACGCGGAGGGGGCCGACGAGCTGACGTTCCTCGACATCACCGCCTCCAGCTCCGACCGGTCCACGACGTACGACATGGTCCGCCGGACGGCCGAGCAGGTGTTCATCCCGCTGACCGTGGGCGGGGGAGTGCGTTCGGTCGAGGACGTCGACCGGCTGCTGCGCGCGGGCGCCGACAAGGTGGGCCTGAACACCGCGGCGATCGCCCGTCCCGAACTGCTGACGGAGGCGTCGCGGCGCTACGGCGCGCAGTGCATCGTGCTCTCGGTGGACGCCCGCCGGGTGGTCGACGGCCCGCCGACCCCGTCGGGTTTCGAGGTGACGACCCACGGCGGCCGTCGCGGCACCGGCATCGACGCGGTCGAGTGGGCCCGCCGGGGCGAGGAGCTGGGGGCGGGGGAGATCCTGCTCAACTCCATGGACGGCGACGGCACCCGCGACGGCTACGACCTGGAGATGATCCGCGCGGTGCGGGCCGTCGTCTCGGTCCCGGTCATCGCCAGCGGCGGCGCGGGCGCGCTGGCCGACTTCCCGCCGGCCGTCGAGGCGGGGGCCGACGCGGTGCTGGCCGCGTCGGTGTTCCACTTCGGCCAGCTCAAGATCGCAGAGGTCAAGGACACCCTCCGCCAGGCGGGCCACCCGGTCCGCTGACCGCGTCGCCGATCGGGGGCGTGGGGGCGCGGACGTGGCCGGCCGCCCCGGCGCTCAGGCGAGCGTTCCGGGGTCGATGGTCAGGACGACGCAGCCGTCCTCAAGCTCGAAGCGGCGGCCGATGTCGCCGAAGCCGTGGTTCATGAACTCGTCCGCACCCCAGTAACGCGGAGCCCACAGGGGTGCTCCGCAGGGTTCGGACTCATGCGCGGCGGTCATGCTCACCACGTTATGGGGGTTCCCGGATGTCTGACAGCGTGATCGGCCGAGCCGGTCCGCGTGTTCGCCGGGGAGGGAGCTCCTGGACCAGGTATATCTGAGCCATCGGCTCGGCCGGATGCCGAGGGTGAGAGCGGACAGCTCATGCGGGAAGTGACTCAACTGACGACGGGAAGTGTGCGGAGTTGTTCGTCCAGGTCGCGGACGTGTTTGTTGTCCTCCCAGGGGCGGAGGCGGGCGCGGGTCTGACGGACGGATCGGATGAGCCTGGTGGAGCTGTGGCCGACGGCGATCCGGGCTGCCTCACGGATCATCGCGGCGGCCTCGGGGATCTCCCGCTTCTGGATCAGCGCGGTGGCGCATTCGAGCTGCAGGATGCCCCGTTCCCGAGTGAGGCCGGGGGCCATCGTCGAGAGCCGATGCTTCACCTCGGATATCGCCCTGTCGGGCTGTTTGAGCTCGAGGAAGCAGAATAATCCGTAGGAGGGAACACACTCCGGAGTGAGCCAGAAGAGGTGCTGAAAATCGGACTCGCTTCGTCCTCTGGCCGCCAGGCCGGCGGCGCGATCGAGCAGGTGAAGAGCGCTCTCGTCGTGCTTGGCCTTGGAGACCGCTCGGGCAACCTGGATACAGGTTGCCGCCTGCTGTAGTTGGCTGCCGCTTTCTCTGGCCCATCCCTCGGCGGCGAAAGCATGGTCAAGCGCCACGCTGTGCCTTTTCTGATGCAGCGCCATGTAGGCGAGCAGTCCATGCAGATGAGCAATGAAGGCCGGAGTTTGTAGCTCGTGAGCCGCTGCCAGTCCTTCGTGGTATCGGCGAGTGGCACCCGCATAGTCGGTCAGGTCGAAGTGGCTCCAACCTGTCATGAGAGACAGGCTCCAGTAGAGGCGGAGCAGCCGTTTGCGGAGGACCGGGGTGAGGGAGGCCTGCTTGAGCAGGTTGTCGACCAGGGTACGTTTGGCCTCGGCTATCGGGAGAACATGCCGGGGGCCAGAGGTCTCATCCATCTCCCACAGGCGGGCCATAAGGCGTTCCAGTAGGTCAATGGTGCGATTGTCGATCGGAGCACGCTGCCGGGAGACTGCGGCCAGGCGTTCCCGGTCGGACGGGGTGAGCTGGCGGAGCAAGCCCAGGGCGGGGGTGCCGCCGAGGAGCAGGGCCAGTTCGAAGAGCAGTTCGCGGCGTTTCACGTCAGCCTCCTCGGCGTTCAGTGCACGCAGCAGTTCGGCGCAGTGTGCGGGGTCAGGGGGTAAGGCCCGCGCGGGAACCGGCTGCGGCTTCATGCTGTCACGGGCGTCCGGAGCGGGGACCAGACCCCACGCGGGGAGGGCTTCGTCACCGGCGGTCAGCGGGGTCGCCGGTTCCGGGGTAGGAGGCGCTCCGACGCGGGCGACCGGTGTTTGGTGGGGGTCGAGGTGGCGGTGGTCGGCCCGGTCGAGCAGGTCGCGATGGGCGGTGTTGTAGGAGGCGTAGGCCTCGTCGGTCAGCAGGCGCCGGGCGGTGGTCTGGTAGAGGCGGGCGAGGATGGCGACGGTCCGGGCCGGAGGCCGGCGGCCGGTGGCGGGCCAGGATTCGTAGTCGTACAGCCGGGCCTCACGCAGGGAGGCGGTGCCCGCCGGGTCGAGGTCGTTGTGGGCGGCGACCACGTCGGCCGCCGTGCGGCCGTGCGCGTAGCGGTACAGGCGGAGCGGGCTGACGTCGTGGTCCAGGGCGAGGACGTCGGCGATCTGGTCGAAGGTGAACGACCGGGCGCGTAGCGCCTTGCCGCGTCGCCGGCAGTCGAGCAGGACTCGGTAACCCTCGCCTGGCATGGCGCCTCCTTGAATCCGGTGCGAACAAATCGTATTCACATGGCTACCCAGAGCGATAGAACTATCGGGAAATGGGGAGATGGACGCGATCCAGCCAGCGTCTGCGCAGGTCAGCCGGGTATTTGCGGGGGTGATGCGGCGCCGGTGGACTGGGGGTTACGAGGCGGGGCGGTTCGGCCACCCTTCTGGGAGTGGTTTCCCGAACTCCGAACAGGAGGCGATGTGGGCGTTACCCGGAACGATGTGCCCCCGGCGCTGATCGAGGCGATGGTGGGGCTCCGCCCCGGCGGTATGACCTACCGGCGGACCTTCCCCGGTCGCCCGGACCAGATCCCGCCGGCCCGCCGCTTCATCCGCTTCCTTCTGGAAGACTCACCCTGCCGGGACGACGCCGAGCAGATCGTCGCAGAGCTGGCGGCCAACGCCGTCGCCCACACGAGCAGCGGACGGCCGCACGGCACCTTCATCGTCGAGCTGACCCGCAAAATCACGGCCATCCGGATCACCGTCTACGACTGCGGGTGGGGCGTCACCCCCAGGTTCGCCCCGCGCCGGGACGTCGACCCGCTCGCCGAGCACGGCCGGGGCCTGGCCGTGGTCGCGGCCCTGGCCTCCAAGGTCGGTTTCCGCGGCACGCAGGCGCTGGGCCACGCGGTCTGGGCCGAGCTGCCTGTGATCTGAACACCGCTGGGGACTGCTGAGTCGGGCGCGATATGTCACTGTCTGGTGGCGGTACCCGGCTTTCGCGTCCTTGGCGCTGCATTTAGCGCCGATGACGGTGTGGGCCCGGTCTCCTTCGCGCCAGCGGATGTCCGTCTTCATCAGGAGTCTGTCGCCGAAGGCCAGGTAGGTCTTCTTCCTTTTTCCCTGAGCGTCGCAGACTCCGCCATGCGGAGTGAGCAGGCGGCCCAGGTCACCGAAGACTTCATCGGGAAGGGCCGGACGCGGCCGGCGACCGGCGCAGTGATCCACAAGCGCCTCACAAGCGGCTTCCGCCAGGCTCTCCGGGAAGGCGGCGATGGGGGAGGGCGGGATGCGGGCTCTGCGGAGCGCTGTCGGGTGCCTGCTGGCGGCCTGCATGTGCGGGCTGGTGGTGGTGGGAGGCAGCCTCTATCTCCTGCCCGGCCTCGCGGCGGAGCTGGAAAGGGAGAGGAAGAGCGGCGACGGGACGAGCTTCTACACCGAGTTCGCGCTGGACAAGGCCCAGACGCTTCTGTGGTCCCATGCCGTGGTCGGGGCGATCACGCTGGCCCTGGCGGTCCTGCTGTGGCGGTGGGGCGGGACGCGGGGAACGCGGACCGTCATGGCGGTGGGCCTCGTACCGTACACGGTGTTCTGCCTCTACCTGTGGTGGCCGGCGGTTTTCCGGGCCGGCGAAGTCCTGGAGCGGTACTCGCACCTGGCCACCTGGCTGGCGATCGCGGTCTGGCTCCTCTACGTCGCGGCGATGATCCTGCTGTTCTTCACCGGAACGAACGTCCGCCGGGCCGACTAGATGATCGATTACAGGGGGGTGGTCATGGGCCGGTCGCTACGATCACGGCTTGGGGGCTCCGGAGAGCGCGGCATGACGGGCGGCTCGGTGGATCTGGGGCGCCGGGGGGTGCTCCTGCTCGGTGCGACGGCGGTGCTCGCGGCGTGCGCGTCGACTGGGCGGGGCGCGGACGGCGACAGGGCCCGTGAGCGGGGCGCGGGCGGCGACAGGGTCCGCACGGACCTGGAGCCGCTGGAACGCCGGTTCGCCCTGCTCGGCCGGCTGTCCGACGCGCACTGGCTCGGCACCGCCCTGGGCGGCGATTCCAGACTGTCCGTTCCGGGCCCCACCGACGTCCGGCTGGTGGGTGTCGCCCGGCTGGAGGCAGGTGCCGTCGCGGCCCTCGTGGGAGAGCCGCGGTGGGATTTCAAGCCCGAGACGCCGGGCCCACCTCCCGAGCCGCTCGCCGAGTTCGTGCCCGCGGGCGCCGGGTGGGTCCGGAGCGAGTCCTTCGACGGTGAGGTGACGAGCGAGGGAGACTCCGGGGTCTTCTACCTCGATCCGAAGACGGACAGCGTCTACTTCGACGCCGTCGACCAGTGAGAACCGAGCAGGGGGCTCTGGCTCACGTTCCGGATGCCGTTGGTGATCTTTGGTGGCCGGGGCGAGGGGATCGGTGAGGGGACGGGGGCGGGGACATGATCACGCGGACCTCAGAAGACCCGGAAGTGGTGGAACAGCTCGTAGGCGTCGTCCTGGGCGGCGAAGGCCCTGGCCTCGGAGCGTTTGACGGCCAGGTAGGCGGAGCTGCGGAGGGGACCGAGGGCGTTCATGAGGACGTCGTCGGCCTCCAGGGCGTCCAGGGCCTCGTCCAGGGAGCGCGGGAGGCGGGGGACGCTCCCCTCCGGGAGCGTGGCGGGGTCGACGCCGACCGCCTCGCCGGGGTCGAGCCTGCGGCGGAGACCGTCCAGACCGGCGTGGATGACGGCGCCGAGCGACAGGTAGGGGTTGGCCGAGGAGTCGGAGGGCTTGATCTCCAGGTTGGCGGAGGCCGCGGCGTCCTGCCCCACGGGGGAGCAGATCCGCACCGCCGCCTCCCGGTTGTCCGGGCCGTAGCAGACGTAGGCGCTCGACCACGACTTCGGCGCCAGGCGCCGGAAGCTGTTCGCCGAGCCGCAGGTCAGCGCGGTCAGTGCCGGAAGGTGGGCGATGAGGCCGCCGATGAAGTGGTAGGCCGTGGTGGACAGGCCGTGGCGGTCCGTGAGGTCGCCGAAGGCGTTGACGCGGAGGTCGGGGTCCCAGAGGGAGATGTGGAGGTGGGCGCCGTTGCCCGCCTGGTCGGCGAGGGGCTTGGGGGCCAGGGACGCCCACATGGACATGCGGAGGGCGACACCCCGGACCGTCTCGCGGTAGATCACGTGGTTGTCGGCGGCGCGCATGGCGGGGGCGGGGCGGATCGACAGTTCCTGCTGCCCGTGGCCGAGTTCGGGATGGTAGTGCTCGACCCGCAGGCCCTGGCTCTCCAGGGCGCGGACCAGGGCCATCGTGTAGTCGTGGGTCTGGTTGAAACCGGTGGTCGCGTAGCACGGGCTGTCGTCCACGGGGACCAGGCGGTCCACGCCGCTCTCGTGGTCGGGGACGCGGTGGCCGAGGGTGAACTCGGGTTCGTAGGCGGCGACGAGTGCGTGGCCCTCGTCGCGCAGCGCGGCGACGGCCTCGCGCAGGAAGGTGCGCGGGCAGGCGGGCCAGGGGGAGCCGTCGATCCGGCGCAGGTCCGACAGCATGGCCGCCGCGCCGGGGGCGTAGGGCAGGGGGACGAACGTGGCGGGGTCGGGGACGAGCCGGACCTCGCCGACCGGGCCGAGATGCTCGACCTCCTGAAGCTCGTCGAGCATGTTCATCGCCATCATCGCCACGGTGTGTCCGATGCCGGTGCTGAGCCGTTCCGCCAGCCGGGAACGCGAGGCGGCCTTGCCCCGGATCACGCCGCCGTGGTCGACGTAAAGGAAACGGATCAGCTCGACGCCCTCCACGTTGGCACGCTCGACGACGTGCCGCGCGGTGGGGCCGAGCGCGTGATCTGCGGTGATGTCGTGACGGTCTGCCATGTTCCCTGGGTAACACGTCCGCGGGAACAGTGGAAGCACATCGCGTGACGGCTTGGTGCCCCGTGGTGTCCGCCCCCGGCCGCGAAGAGCGGCCGGACGTGGGACCCGGCCGTGACGACCTCCGCCCGGGGGCCGGAGGTGTCGTACGAGGGAATGAGGGTAGAGCGTCGTGGCGGTGCGGGGGCTCGTGGCCGGGACGCCGCGCGGGGTGTTTCGCGATCCGCGAGAGGCGCGCCCGGACGGTCTCCGGGGACGGCTCAGCGGCGCGATGACGGGGGGTGTCGCGCTCCCGCGGCGATCGCCGTCGATCGGCCGGGGGCGCCGAGGTGATGTGTCAGGGCGGGACGGGCGTCCGCCGGGCGGTCAGGCGAGCACGCGTGTCACGAACAAGGCCAACTGGTCCGCTCCTCTGATGATCCCGTCGAAGACTCCGTTGACCGCACTCGCCGCCTCGGCGGGCTTGGTGAACAGATAGAAGACCACGAACGCTACCCCGAGGTAGGTGAGGACCTTCTTGACCTGCATGGGGGCCTCCTGGCAGTTCCAATCCCAGCCGTATATACCCGAATTTTATCGATCTTTGGCATCTGCGGCCCGGGGGGCTCCCGGATTTTGGTGATCATATCCGGCTCGTGGCGGCGACCCGCGGCCGGGTTGGGGGGTTGGCGTGGCTCACATCCGCCATCGTGCGGCCACGGGAGGCTCCTGTCCAATGCTCACTGCCACATATACCGGTAGGGCTAGTAGCGGCGCCGTTCGGATTCGTGTGCCGCCGGAGCGACGGCTCCTGCCTGTCGGTGCCCGGTGGCGTCCCCCGGCGCGATGACCGGCTCGTTACCGTCGGCCGGCCGTTCCCCGGCGACGACGGCCTCGTGCCGGCCAACGAAGGCCCACCGCGTCTGCGGCTCCGTCCTCCGGGGGCCGGCCCGGCAGGCGAATCGGCAGCCGGACCGCGTCGGTCGTCGGTCCGGGCTGGTCGCCGGCGAGAGCGGGCCGGCGGCGGTGGATCGAAG